>JBFLVX010000228.1:0-1586 GCA_040758255.1 Nitrospirota bacterium | reverse complement strand
ATCGATATCTCCGAGGGAGAGATCATAACCCTGATAGGCGCGAACGGAGCAGGAAAGACCACAACCCTCATGTCCATCTCAGGTCTTGTCCCTCCGGTATCAGGCGAAATACTCTTCTTCGGCAAACCAATCCATGAAATGAGTCCTGATAAGATCGTATCGCTCGGCATATCGCAGGTGCCTGAGGGACGCCGCATCTTTCCGCATCTTACAGTAATGGAGAACCTCCATATGGGCGCGTTCCTGCGCGGAGACACGGACGGTATAAAACAGGATATGGAATATATCTTCGATCTCTTCCCGATCCTGACGAGCCGGCGTCATCAGTCAGGTGGGACATTGAGCGGAGGGGAGCAGCAGATGCTTGCCATATCAAGGGCGCTCATGGCAAGGCCGAGGCTGCTTCTGCTGGATGAACCGTCGCTAGGTCTTGCGCCGAAGATCATCAAGCAGATATTTGAGATAATCAGGAAGATCAACGCAGAGCATAAGACAACCATCTTTCTTGTTGAGCAGAATGCTAACCTCGCGCTTCAGGCCGCTGACAGGGGTTATGTCATGGAGAACGGCTCTATTGTTCTTTCCGATACCGCGCAGAATCTTCTCTCCAATAATGATGTCAAAAAGGCTTATCTCGGGCTGTAGGCTTATTCACCCGAAAGCTGCAATTAACCACAGAGAACACAGAAGAAACAGATTGTTAGTAAAAGAAGAGGGAAAGAATTATTTCACCACAGTGGGCGCAGAGAAAAAGAATTTTAGATTTTAAAAAAGCTCTGTGAACTCTGTGGTTTTATTTAAATGCTTTTTTTGCATTCACTAATATTTTTGTTTAACTTATAATTATTGTGATGATTCACCAGTTCGATACAGTCATTATCGGCTCGGGCCTTGCCGGCCTGAGGGCGGCTATTGAGGCCTCCAGATACGGCTCTGTTGCGGTCATCACCAAACTCTTCCCGACCAGGTCTCACTCAACAGCTGCTCAGGGCGGCATAGGCGCTGCTCTCGGCAATGAGGAGCCTGACTCTCCTGAATGGCATTTCTACGATACGGCAAAAGGGAGCGATTTTTTAGGCGACCAGGACGCTATAGAAATAATGTGTGAAGATGCAATCCGCACAATTGTCGAGCTTGAGCATCTCGGAGTTCCTTTTTCAAGGACAGCGGAAGGAAAGATCGCCCAGAGACGCTTTGGAGGGCATACAAGGGATTTCGGCAAGGCGCCTGTCAGGCGCGCGTGTTATTCGGCTGACAGGACAGGGCACGCGGTACTATCCGCGCTCTTTGAGCAGTGCAAACCTTTGGGGATAAATTTCTTCTCTGAATTTCATGTCCTTGATATTGTTATTGAAGAGGGAAGATGCCAGGGGGTTATAACTCTTCAGATCGAGAATTGCGATATCCACGCGTTTAATGCAAAGAGCACGCTCGTTGCTTCTGGCGGGTACGGAAAGGTCTTTAAAACAACGTCAAACGCCTTTGCCAGCACCGGCGACTGCCTGAGCATTCTTTTCAATGCCGGACTGCCTCTTGAAGACATGGAATTTTTCCAGTTTCATCCCACCGGGCTTTACGGTCTGGGC
>JBFLVX010000227.1:0-1602 GCA_040758255.1 Nitrospirota bacterium | reverse complement strand
TCCCTTGAAGAAGCGATAAGGTATTATGAGGCTGCTAATGATCAGGGGAAGATTAAAAAGGTGAAAGAGAAGGCCTTTAGGCTGGCGGAAGCGGCTGTAAAAGAGGGGATACTCTTAAGGGCTGTGCATTATTACAATATTGCTGGCAGCCATGACAAGGCGGAGAGACTTGAAAAGAGCGTGCAAGAGCGCAGCATGAAGCAGGAGAAAGAGATGCTCAAAGACGAGAATCAAAAGAGGAAGTTCAGGGAAGAGCAGGATGATCTGGAAAAAGAACTCGGGATGTAACTTTATAAATTATCAGCGCTCGGCGTTATTTGCAATAGTCAGTATTTGCTGTGACCCCTCTTGTAAACGGAATTACTGACTTGCATTTTCATGTTGAAGTCCTCGTCCCCTTGTGGAGCTCGAAAAGTACACCTACAAAGCAATAAGCCGCAGAGGCTGAACTATCAATGATTAACCAAAGAAATAACGATTGCAGCAACCGGCGCAGTTGTAGTGAGGGCCGAGAGCAAAAATGCATTCGAGTTTACGGCCTTGTCAGGTTAGCTTTGCAGGAGGGTACACAACTGGCAACATGCTCCGAATCTCTTCGGAGCAATTTTTTTCTATTTCATCCAGATATGCATAAAACTCTTCCCAGTTTTTTGCGGAAAATATTTGAAATGAATACTTATCGCCAATTTGCGACCCTTCCTGTTTAAGCCATTCATGCATTGATCGATCAATAAATATGGCGTCACTATACGGGCCATATATTGAAATTGCATCGACATCGTAAAATATTCCTGCGAGTTTTTCTTTGGCTTTTTCTCGGTTAGCAAATTGACCGTCTCTCACTCGCTGTCTTAATACGGCATATAAGCGACATGAAATATCGATGTTCGGTGTACTTCTAAAGCTATCAGAGTAATGGAACGCTCCAATGCGCTTCATACGCTCTTCATAGCTCAGGGTTTCACTGTCCCTAAGCATTAATACTTGTAATATATTTGAATCAGCAGGAGCATTCAGATAGTCATGAACCGAACCTTGAATAAAAGCCTTAATGGACTGCATATATAGTTGTTCCAATGTTCTGGCGTATCCATTGGCCTCTTCAATTACGTCTTGTTCTAACGTATTTTTTGATGCAGCCCATTCATCGAATAAATCTACCAATGACGCAATAGCTTCCTCTTTTCCTTTTCTAATGCGTTCAGAATCATCTGTAAATCGACCAACATCAATCCAATAATAATCGTCCCACTTGTGAATGTTTCTGTGAAACGAATCGCGCGGGTCGATCAATTTAGGTTCATCACCTTTGACAAAAGAATCAAATGCTCTTTGAATTTGCACAGACTTTATGCGGTGTGAATTAGAGTATTTATGACCTCGCGCCGATTGTTTGATAAACTTCCACAAATCGGCTTGACTGGAGTGGCGCCAAAGATGCGTTTCAAATTCATGAACGCTTGACCATGGAGATACTACAAGTTGTTTGTGCGCTAAATTTTTTATTCTCGCTGCGGCTTTTATAAAATCTTTCTGTCTCTCACGAAACGCGTGAGAAAGAAAAAACTGATCAAGGTAAATGATAGATTTTCTCAACCTAGG
>JBFLVX010000226.1:0-1621 GCA_040758255.1 Nitrospirota bacterium | reverse complement strand
AAGGAACGGTATTTTTCAGGGCAAAGGGATGCGAAAAATGCAATAACACCGGCTATCGCGGGAGGACCGTTATATACGAAATCATGAAGATGAGCCCATCCTTAAAAGAGCTTGTCATAAACAAGGCAAGTTCCGACATGATCGCCGCTTCAGCAGTGAAAAGCGGCATGCGCACAATGTTCGATGCCGGCATAAGAAAAGTCATCTCTGGCACAACCTCATTGGAAGAAGTGCTCAGCACTGTTAGGACATCATCCTGATGGCGACTTACAGTTACAGAGCGATAAATAAGGAATCAGAGATTATTAAAGACAGGATAGATGCGTCTGATGAAAATCAACTTGAAGAGAAGCTCGGCTCAAGAGGTTTAACGCTTATACAAGCTTATAGAATGCCGTTTCAATTCAAGACCCGTTTACGGCTTAATGAAAAGGATCTTTTGGGCCTTACATATTTTTTAAAGATGATATTTGCCTCAGGGATGTCATTGCTCGACGGCTTAAGCGGAATAGGACAGCAATCTTCAAACACGAGGCTTTCTCAGGCTGCTTCGCTGCTTTGTTCAAAGATAGAGTCAGGTAAGTCCATGTACGGATCAATGCAAGAGCATCCTGAAACATTCCCTCCTATTTATGTGAGCCTCATAAAGGCCGGCGAGATCTCCGGAAACATGGACAGCGTGCTTGATGATGCAATGTCATATCTTAACTGGAAGATCAAGATGAAGAAAGATATAGTATCCGCATTGGTGTACCCTCTTATGGTTATGACGGCCGTTTTTATTCTCATAACTGTTCTATTTGTATTTGTCCTCCCAAAGCTTGCAACTGTTCTCACCTCGATGAATGCCGAACTCCCTCTTGTGACAAGAGGGGTGATGGCAGCAGCTACGCTGGTTAAGAATTACTGGCCGTTAATGCTCATGGCCGCTCTTGCCGTTCCGTCTATTCTTAGCTTCTCGTACAGAACCCCTTTCGCAAGAAGGCTCTTAGACGCCTTTGTCCTTAAAATACCGGTAATCGGCGATCTTCTCAGGAAGTTTGATCATTCAAGGTACTTCAGGACATTCGCGACCCTCTACAGGTCAGGGATGAGCATAGACAAAACTCTCAGGATATCCTCAAGCGTTGTTAAAAATACTTCTATTGCCGCCACGTTCAACTCCGTAACCAATTCTGTCCTGGGCGGCGAACTTCTGAGCAAATCCCTCAGCAACACCGGCAGCTTCACGCCTCTGATAGTTAACATGGTGGAGATAGGAGAAAAAACCGGCGCACTTGACAGTTCGATACTCAACATCAGCGATATTTACGAAAAAGAAGTTCCTGAAACCATGAAAAAGATCTTTGTGATAATTGAACCGGCTATAATATTAATACTCGGAATGATAGTCCTGCTGACGCTCTCCTCTTTCTTCCTCCCGCTCTATAAAGTGATCGGGGGAATACGGAGATGAAACAGGAGAAGCGCGAAGAGGGCTTTACCCTCATCGAAGTTATCGTTGTAACAGGGATCATATCCCTGCTTGTCGGGATAATGGTTCCGATAGTATTCAGGGTGTGGGAGTCTCAGCAGATAGAGACAACAGAGACCAAATTGACATATATGAAGGAGGCAATGA
>JBFLVX010000225.1:0-1632 GCA_040758255.1 Nitrospirota bacterium | reverse complement strand
TTTTGGAGAATGCTATGCGAACTTTCGTTCGTAATGAGCTGTCAGGCACCCTGGAATTTATACCCGCAGGCTGCGTGCTGCTTACCGCGTATTCTCTGTCTTGAGCGCTCTTTTTACATTCAAGCCCGCAATTGTAACAGATATACCGGCAGTCCGATGTTATCTCTCCTTTTAAAGATTTTTGATATTCAGACCTGAGAAATTTCTCTGTTATGCCTGTCTCTATAAAACCCCATGGCAGCTCTTTTTCAGGATCAAGCAGCCGTGATGCATACTCATAGAGGTCTATGCCGGACAGCTCTCCAGCGCGGAGCCACTTATCAAAACTGAAGAATTCTGACCAGCCGTCGAAACGGCATCCCGCTCTCCACGCATTCTCTAGTAAAACCGCGCAGTCCCTGTCTCCTCTTGAAAATACGGCTTCAATAAGGCTTAACTCGACATGCTGTCCTTTAAAGTTCAAGCCTCTTTTAGAGAAGGCTTTCCTTAGGATATCCTGATTTTTTCTGAGATATTTAAAGAGCGCCTGTCCAAGCCACTGAAACGGGGTATGGGTCTTCGGCACAAATGCTGAAACGCCGACATTGATCTCTACGCGGCGGCCTGTTATCTCCCTGCCCATTCTGGACGCTGTATGGACCATATCTATTATGCCCTTTATATCTTCCTCTGTTTCCGTCGGCAGCCCTATCATAAAGTAAAGCTTGATCTTGGTCCATCCTTCGGAAAAGAGCCTGTTTAATGTTTCTCTGTACTCTTCGTCGCTGAAGTCTTTGTTTATTACATCGCGCATCCTCTTTGTGCCCGCTTCTGGCGCAATTGTAAATCCTGTTTTTCTTACGCTCTTGATTTCCTTCAGGAGTTCACTATTGACAGCGCCGACCCTTAATGACGGAAGCGCAACCGAAACATGTCGGCCAGCATGACGGCTGTTGAATTCTCTGATCAAACTGCAAAGACCGCTGTAGTCTCCGGTGCTCAGAGAGGTGAAAGAGATCTCCTCGTAACCGGTGTTGGCGATGGACCTTTTCGCAAGCGAGAGGACTTTTTCAGGGGATCTTTCCCTTAAAGGCCTGTAGATCATTCCGGCCTGGCAGAACCTGCATCCCTTTGTGCATCCCCGTGATATCTCAATGGCAACTCTGTCGTGCACAATTGAAGTGTAGGGCACTATCGGCCTGTCATGGAATTCCGCCTTGTCAAGGTCTGCGACAACTCTTTTTTTGATCTTCTTCTTGACAGGGTCATGGATTAATGGCACATACAGCCCTTCCAACTCCGAGAGGCTCTTTAATACTTCATCTGTGAGATTATATCCCGGCTTCAATCTGCACTCTTTATAACAATCTATGATCTCCTTTATGACATCCTCTCCATCTCCGATGACAAAGACGTCTATGAAAGGAGTGAGGGGAAGCGGATTCACTGTGCACGGCCCTCCTGCGATAATAAGCGGGTGACTGCTGTCTCTATCCTCTCTTCTGATTGGCATGCCGCATAGATCGAGCATATTTAAGATATTTGTATATGAGAGCTCATACTGAAGGGTAAAGCCGACTAGATCAAACTCTTTCAGAGGGCGATTGTATTCAAGTGATGTGAGCGGAAGTTTATGTTCTCTCAGAGAGGACT
>JBFLVX010000224.1:0-1675 GCA_040758255.1 Nitrospirota bacterium | reverse complement strand
AGAAGACCTGAAGACTGCTGGCCAGTATGAAATAATCGCATACAATCAACCTCCTGGCGGAGGGAATTCAAACAAGGTCATATTTACAGTCAAGCCATCCCTTGAAATAACAATCACATCACCTTTAGCAGGTTGTTGAAAAACTATTCATAGATGGCATATACCATGCATATAGAAGGAAGCAAATATTATCCGAGAGGAGAGCGAGAAAACTATATGCGTGGAGATGATAAGAAGAGCGAAGGAATGTTTTGTTATATTTCAGCGGAATCGGTGGTGCCACAGGATCATCCGCTACGGCCAATACGAGCTATAGCCGATAAGGCGTTAGAAGATATGACATCTGCATTTGAGGAAATGTATTCCCATACGGGGAGGCCGTCAATAGCCCCGGAGAAATTGATGAAGGGTTTGTTGCTACAGACCCTATATTCGATAAAGAGTGTGCGGTTGCTGATGGAGCAGTTGGGATACAACATACTGTTTAAGTGGTTTGTGGGGTTAGGGATAGATGAGAAGGTGTGGGACCATTCAGTCTTTTCGCAGAATCAGGAAAGGCTGATATCCTCAGAGACAGCGAAAGCATTCCTGGAAAAAATCCAGCAACAGGCAGGGCAGGCCGGATTATTATCGAGCGAACACTTTACCGTAGATGGCACATTAATAGAGGCATGGGCATCGATGAAAAGTTTTCGGCGGAAAGACGAAGAAGAACCCCCGACAAAGGGAAGCCGCAATGATGCGGTAGACTTTCACGGTGAGAAGCGACGGAATGATACCCATGAGTCCACGACTGATCCTGACAGCAGGCTTTTCAGGAAAGGCCAAGGGAAAGAGGCTAAGCTTTCGTATATGGGGCATGTGCTTATGGAAAATAGGAATGGACTTATAATTGATACGGAGTTGACTGCGGCTACAGGGACAGCAGAGCGAGAAGCGGCAACTGATATGGTGCGCGGAGTTTCGGGCAAGAAAAGAATAACGGTAGCAGGGGATAAGAACTACGACACGAAGGCTTTCGTTAAAACCCTGAGGGAACTTAAGGTCACGCCTCATGTAGCTCAAAATGACAAGCGGAGAGCTTCAGCGGTCGATATAAGAACAACCCGTCACGAAGGATATGCGGTCAGTCAAAAAAAGCGAAAACTGGTTGAAGAGATATTCGGATGGATGAAAACTGTCGGCAATCTTCGAAAGGTCAAATACCGCGGGAGGGAAAAGGTATCATGGCACTTTACTCTTGCAGCGGCAGCCTATAATCTTGTCAGGATGAGAAGCCTTGGGGTTGGTGTGTCATGAAGGGCAAAACATTGGCAGAATTGGCAGCAAAAAAGACGATTACCGATAAAAACATCTCAAAAAATAAGCTCAATTATGAATAGATCGGGATTAAAAATCTCAACAGCAGGAAAATCTGTAATGAAAAACATAGTTTTTCAACAGCCTGTTAGTACCTCTTTCCCATGAGGAATATGGATGTGCAAAGAAGCATTTAATGCCTATCTCAGTGGTAATCTCTTCGTGTTGGGCATTCTCAGTGCCGTTATCGAGAGTAAGAGTTCTCCTCATTTTGGCAGGAAGAAGATATAAACGGTCAATTATGGCATCTTTTGTCTCCTCTGCTCCCTTACGCGTTAGTTTAGTAAGCAACAGGAGGCGGGTTTTCCGTTCTGTC
>JBFLVX010000223.1:0-1708 GCA_040758255.1 Nitrospirota bacterium | reverse complement strand
TTATAACTTATTGCCGAACTTTACGACAATACTTTAGTTGTTAAAGAATAAAGGAAGAGTTATCCGCAGATTCTGCCGCTGTCAATTCGTGCTCGTGCGCGTAATCGTAATCGATTCTCTCACAAAGACACAGAGTCACGAAGAAAGGTAAAGAAGAGCCATCTGCAGTCGCCCACAGGATGTGGGTGATACTTGGGCGCATCAGGATGGAAGCGCCCGGGTGATTACGCAGATGGGCGCAGATTTTTGGGGGAGGCTGTCAGTCTGCGCAGGAGCTTCGGCGCGGCACGCGGGCAATGGTGCGTCTCCTCGGTCATTATATATTCACCTTGTGGTGAATATATGTGCTGCATGTCCATGAACATTGATTTGTAAGGAGCTTTCTACCGATAAGCTTCGGGTAGAAAGAAGGAAGGTGAATAAGCTAATCTCGGTCATTGGTACCTTGATACCGCGCAGAATGTTTAGCCCACCTTCCCCTTACCTTAAAACTGAACAGCACATTAGGCCTTGTGATTGCCGCATTCAGCCGTAATGAATAATGATAGTTTAAGGTAGGGTTCATTCTACAACAAGTTTGAACAGATGTGGAGTGTGTAATGAAAAAAACTGATCGTCCGACCTATCTTGGCATAGACGTGTCCAAAGAAAGTCTTGATTGCTGCTTGTATAACGGAACAGAGCACAAGACACGCAGCTTTAACAGCAACAAACTTTCGACCGTGCAAAAGATCATAACCCATTTCAAGATTTCTCCCGACTCATGCCGCGTTGTTCTGGAAGCCACCGGCGTGTATCATTCCGCTGCTTTTGTTGAATTTGTAAGTCGAGGCTTTGATGTAGCAGTTGAAAATCCCCTCAGAATACATTCTTTTGCAACGATGAAGAACCTGCTGAGAACGAAAACCGACCCGGTAGATGCCAGAACCATAGCAGAATATGGATTTACAAATGAACCCGTGTCCGCAAAGCTTAAGGAAGCCTATCAATGCGAAGTCCAGGCCAAGTTAAAACTGATCGGCTTTTTCAAAAAGCTTATTACTCAAAATCGCAATTACCTTGAGGCGCTCAACAACAACTCCTTTGAATGTAATGCACCCAGCTTGATCGCTCACGTTAAAAATGAGATTAACCATCTGAATGTCGCCATCAAAGAGATAAACAGGGATATTGAGAAGATTCTAACCAAACACTGCCCTGAACTCTATAAGCAGTATAAGAGCATACCCGGCATTGGATCTGCTGTTGCTGGTGCAATAATATGCTTCTATGGTGATTTTTCAGGGTTTTCTGACTCAAACAAAGCAGCTGCCTTTGCCGGGTTATGTCCAAAAGTGTGCAAATCAGGATCCAGCGTAGATAAAAGCGGAAGCATAAGCAAAAAGGGCAATTCCATGCTCAGAACGTTGTTTTATATGGCTGCCTTATCGGCGTCCAGGTGCAATGATGCTTGTCAGGAAACCTATTTAAGACTAAGACAGGCAGGAAAGCCTGCAAAAGTAGCTTTGATAGCTGTTGCGAATAAACTTCTTCGGCAGGCAAGGGCGCTGGCCAGGAAAGGAGAGTCTTTCACTGAAAATTATAAGGAAATGAGCCTGTGTAGAGCAAAAACGACTTGACTTTTAACACAGCACATTCTGCGCGAGCCGTCAGGCGAAGTCGCAGAATCCACATTATATCGGCCTCTCTGGATCCTGCGACTGCGCTT
>JBFLVX010000222.1:0-1709 GCA_040758255.1 Nitrospirota bacterium | reverse complement strand
ATCTTATTCTGAGTTACTGCGTATTATTTGTTGTATATTTTGCCGTGCTCGCCTTATTGAAAGAGATCAATTCACAGGATATGGATACGCTGAGGGGCATGGCATTGGCAAGGAATGCGGTTCACAGAAATGCTGCATAGAGATTTAGAGGACTGCATGGTCCGTTTTACAGATGGGCTGGGTGTCAGGGGCGGTATTTTAATGCTTATAGTGGTGACGGCGCTGCTTATTGCCTCATGCGGTAAAACAGCGATGTCGTCTCAAAACATTACGATGAACTCAGCAGATGCAAATAAATATTTCATCGAGAGCCTGCGTCTTGAGAAATTCAAAGGCAGGGGAATAAAGATAATAAGGGCACTGGAAGAAAAGCAGGCTTTTACGCGGTATCTTATTGAATATGACAGCCAGGGGCTGGGCATTTCGGGGATGATGAATGTGCCCAAAGGAGAGGGGCCGTTCCCGGTGGTGATCCTTAATCACGGGCACTATGACCCGATAAAATTTTCAATCGGGCTCGGATTTAAAAGCGCGGCGGACATCTTCGCGGAAAACGGCTATGTCGCGGTGGGGGCCGATTTCCGCAATAACGGCAACTCCGATAAGGGCGAAGACTTTTTCGAGCATATAGGGTCTCTCCATGACGTGCTGTATCTTGTAGAAGCGGTGAAGGAATTGCCCTACGTCAGGAGGGAAAGAATAGGCATGTGGGGCTACAGCGGAGGCGGATGGCTGACGCTGAAGGCGCTTGTAATCAGCAACGATATAAAGGCAGCAGCCCTGTTCGGCTCCATGAGCATGGACGACAGAGATAATTATTACGCTTTGATGAAGTGGCATCCAGAGGCGCTGGAAGGTGTTGTAAAAATTCTCGGAACCCCTGACGAGAACCCTGATAATTATGCAAGGCTATCCACCATGGGCTATTTGAAGGATATTTCCGCCAAAGTCATTATTCATCATGGCGTCAAGGATGAAGCCACGCCCTTTGAATGGTCCGTAAAGCTGAGGGAGGCGCTTGTGAAAGAGGGAAAGATCGTAGAATTTTATCCGTACTCCATGCAGGAGCACGTGCTGAAGGGTAAGGCATGGGACAGGGCGATGCAGAAAACCGTTAATTTTTTTGATCGTTTTTTGAAAGGATGACAAGATGCGTATACTTTTTGCAATAAAAGACCTGGCTTCTACCGATATGCTCGGTATAATGTACCTCTCTTCAATGGTTAAGAAAGACGGACACGAAGTCGATATTGCAGACCTGAACTACAATGAGATTGCAAAGAAAATAGAGAGCTACAAACCGGAGATCATAGGCTACAGCATAGCCACCCACAACCGAAAAATATATCTTGAAACTAACCGGAAGGTGAAAAAGGATTTTAAAGTATTCTCGGTCTTCGGCGGCCCTCATCCCACGTATTTCCCCGATATGATAGATGAAGAAGGCGTAGACGCGATATGCATCGGCGAAGGGGAATACGCCTTTGCGGACTTCGTTAATACATTCCAGAGAGGCGGGGACATTACAAAGGTAGAAAACTGGTGGGTGAGGCAGAACGGCAGCGTATATAAAAATCCGGTCAGGCCGTTAATTGAAGACCTCGACAGTCTGCCGTTTCCCGACAGGGCGCTTTTCGATATCCCCGGACGTGAGAGACAGAACACGCAGAGCTTCATTTCTTCAAGGGGGTGCGCCTTTTCATGCACCT
>JBFLVX010000221.1:0-1713 GCA_040758255.1 Nitrospirota bacterium | reverse complement strand
TGCGATTCCGGATATGTACATAACAGATCTCCTTTCCTTTAATTCATTATCTCCCGATGAATTTTTCATCTTGATTCTTCTCCTTAAGTTTTATTATTAATCCGGCAATTGAATTGTGAAACTTAGGCCGCATATTTTATCCTTGGATGCTTGAAATACTTTTTAATCCGCTCCGGCAATTTTTGCAGTTTGCGCATGTGTGAGACGACTTTCCTTTTAAGCCCCTCTTCATTACGGGCTGGAATCCCTGAATGGACGGCTGTTTTCATGTCGCAGTTGAGATACTCGTCAGGATTCAATTCCGGGGAATACGAAGGCAAATAAAACACCTCAATTTTTTCTCTGTGTGTCTGCAGCCACTCTTTTACCGGCTTGCTGTGATGTGTCCTGAGGTTGTCTACAATCAAAAACACCTTTCTGCCTGCATCCTTTATCAACCGCCCCATGAATTTGATAAACAGATCAGGATCCATGGCATCCTTATATACCATAAAACGTACTTTCCCCTGATTTGTGATTGCCGAAATCATACTGATACTTTTCCTGTTAGCATTCAACCTCATTATCGGCGTCTTCCCCTTGGGCGCATACCCCCGCCCTGAACTTTCATCATTGCGCACCCCTGTCTCATCACACCAGTGAATTTCTCCTCCCTCTTGCTTCACCTTTTGTGCAATACTCGGATATTCTTCTTCCAACCATTTATTGACTGCCTTCGGGTTCTGCTCATATGCCCGCTTTACTGGCCTCTGAGGCGTAAAACCCCACCGCTTCAGATACTCTCCCACAGTCCGTATCGGCATTACTATCTCACACATCTGCTTGATTAACTGCTGTACTGCCTGCCGTGTCCATAGAGCAAAAGGCATCTTCAGTTGATCAGGGGTCTTATCTATTATCATCTTCTGTATAGCAACTGCCTGTTCCTCCTGTAACGTCAGCTGCTCCCCCGGACGCCTTCCTCTTCGTCTTTTGGCGATTGCTCCTGATCCATCACGCTCATAGCGCTTGAATATCGTACAAGCATAGGTCTTAGTTATCCCTAATATCTCTCCGATATCCTTGTACTTCATGCCACGCTTCCGCAGCTTTACTACTTGCCTGCGGATTTGATACTGCGCATCCTGATTCAGTGTCCTTGCATCGATTTTTTCCATGCATCAAGTATATCATATTATTCAACTATTTGCTTGCCAAGTTAATAAAAAAACACTGTTACTTTTTTCCAATGGGATTTTCTGAAGCGGAAGTGCAATAAGATTCCCAAACCCTCCTTTGGGCATAGTATCCTGATTAGGGAATAAGCGGTCATAGCTTTTCATATCGAGTTCATGTCTATTAGCCATTGTTTCAGTTATCAAAAAACTTCCCATCTGTCTGGCAAGCGCGGCAGGAACCGGCTCTGAGAAAAAAATCCATATGTGTCCGCCATTCCCCGATTGGGAACGTTCAAGTGATGCCGGAATATTTTGTTGTTTGCAGGTACTTAAAAATGCCTTTACATCATCGGGCCAGCATTGTTTATCGAAGTCAATGGCAAGAAAACAGCAGGTCTCGTCCTGAAGCATAGGATAGATGCCGATTGTAATATTTCCATCTAAATGTCTATGTATTACCTCATTGGTTAATTGAGAAAATTTACGATTAATACAATCGCCGCATTTTCCAACAGGTTTTCTGCAGATACCGTTTATCCATTCATTTTCACAAACA
>JBFLVX010000220.1:0-1728 GCA_040758255.1 Nitrospirota bacterium | reverse complement strand
GTTTATCATACGGGGCTTCACTGTATTGAGACGCTTGCTCGAAGACGGTTTCAGAATTTCAGCGCACTGAGGCGTATCCACCAGGAACGCCTTCTTTTGCGAGGACGATCTGCCACAACTGATTTATCCTTGCTCGGAAGGCCCCTGCACTCAGGTGCAGATAATACTTCCACATCCTGTAAAACCTTTCATCATACTTCTGACTTATTTTATGCCAGTTCCGGTTAAAATTCCCGTACCACGCCATAAGGGTTTTATCATAATCAGTGCTGAAATTATGCCAGTCCTCCATGACAAACAAACCTTCAGCAGCATCACCTATCTGTTTGACAGACGGAAGCACTGCATTAGGGAAAATATATTTGTTTGTCCATGGATCTATTGAGTTTTGTGATACATTGCTTCCGATAGTATGCAGCAAGAAAAGACCGTTATCCTTCAGGCAATTATGAATGACCTTCATAAATGTTTTGTAGTTCTTGCAGCCAACGTGTTCAAACATTCCTACAGAAACTATCTGGTCGAACTTGCCGCTGATATCCCTATAGTCCTGCAATCTGATATCTACAGGGAGTTCTTTGCATAATGTCCTGCCATAGTTTAATTGTTCGCCGGAGACAGTGATGCCGGTCACCTCAACACCGTGCTTTTCTGCGGCATATTTTGCAAAATTTCCCCAGCCGCAGCCGACATCAAGTATCTTCATGCCCTGAACAAGCCCTAATTTCCTGCAGATAAGCTCCAGTTTCCTCTCCTGTGCTTCATCAAGCGTCTGGGCTTCATGCCAGTAAGCGCAGCTGTAACCCTTTCGGCTGTCAAGCATAGTCTCAAACAGTTCATTATCAAGGTCATAATGTCTCTCTGCTATTTGAAACGCCCTCCTTTTTGACTGCATATTGAAAATTTTGAAGATCATAAGTTTAAGCAGCAGGCTGCTTCCCCTGACCTTTTCATCCAGTTTAGTGCGGAGGATACGGCAGAAGAACTCATCGAGCATATCGCAATCCCACCATTCATCCATATAAGCCTCTCCAAGTCCGAGCGAGCCGTTAGTTATTACCCTCTTGTAAAAATGCTCATTATGGATCTTTAGGTCCCAGGGTTTATCGCCGTTGATATTTACGCCTGCCAAAGAGAGCAGTTCCTCTACGGCATCTTTGAACTTTGTTGATCTCATTTCTTTTTATCGCCTCAGAGATTTGAATTTCTTACTTCCTGAGAAGATGCTATCAAAATGTCATAGACGTGTCAATGTATTTTACAAATCTTTATTCAGTTGCGCTCATTTACGCGTTGCAATACAATAAGAGAAGATAATTTTCCCCCAAGATAGAGAAAATAGGCTGGAATAATGAGCGATGAGATTAATCTTCTGAAGTCTGAAATCGAAAGACTTAGCAAATTACTGTCTAAACTGACTCCTCCTCTGGAAGTTCTGCTTGCCCGCCGTGGATTTAAGATATACAAAAAGGAGCCCTCGGATGATTTATTAGTTCCTGATGATAAATTTATAAATGATTTTTACGAGAATCTCAAGAAGTACTCGTTCAGGCTCTTTCTCAGAGACGCTATTAAAAATCAGGAATTATTCAGAGTTAGTGATGTGGCCAAATATCCGGGCAAGGAGATTGCGGAAGAATACATTGATCTTCTTCTTAAATTCGGTCTTGCTGAGCCGTTTGAAGATGGATATAGGCTCTTAAAGAGGCCTGTCAGGAGCTTTGGAGA
>JBFLVX010000219.1:0-1774 GCA_040758255.1 Nitrospirota bacterium | reverse complement strand
CTTGCTGGATACGGAACATCTTCTGATGCATTCCATCAGACAAAACCTGACAGCGAAGGCGAGGCCGCCGCAATTATCAAAGCTCTTAATGACGCCGATATTATGACAGATGAAGTTGACTATATAAACGCGCATGCCACATCAACCGTGCTTGGCGATATAGCTGAGGCAGAAGCGATCAGGAAAGTTTTTGGTAAAAAAGCAGAAGAGATTTATGTAAGCTCCTGCAAGTCAATGTTAGGCCATATGTTAGGCGCGGCCGGAGCTGTTGAGGCCGCGGTAACCGCTCTTTCAATACAAAGAGGAATTATAATCCCTACCATTAATCTCGACAATCCTGACCCCGACTGCCGCCTCAATCACGCAACGTCAACTATTAAGAAAGATATATATGTTGCTATCACAAACTCTTTCGGCTTCGGAGGGGTTAACGCGGTACTCGCGCTTAAGAAAATTTCAAACTAAGCGAAGAAGTTAAGAGTTCTTGAGTTGTAATTCTCACTTCTCAGTTTTCTATGTTGTAATCCTTGATCTTTGTCAGAAGCGTCTTGTAACTCACTTTGAGAAGCTCAGCAGCCCTGCTCTTGTTGCCGCCTGTGTCCTCCAGAGCTTTTCTTATCCTTTTAGACTCTGCAATCCTGAGTGCAGCTTTTGCAGAATCATCAAGAGTTCCATCAAGAGGAACGGCCTCAAGCCCTGATTCAACATAGCCAGAAGGGTTCAGTCTCAATTCCTTCTCTGTTATTGTATCCCCGTCACATAGTATCAATGCCCTCTCTATAACATTTTCAAGCTCTCTTACATTTCCCTTCCACGAATAACTCTTCAGAAGATCTATCGCATCATGAGAGATGCTCTTTTGCGGGATATTCATCTCAAGAGAATATTTGGCGATGAAGTGCTCAACCAGAGCAGGGATATCCTCTCTCCTCTCCCTTAATGGAGGTATTGTCAACGGGAAGACGCTCAATCTGTAGTAGAGGTCTTCCCTGAACGTCTTCTCAGCCACAGATGCTTCAAGGTTTTTATTGCTTGCGGCAATTATCCTGATATCCACCTTAATGGGTTTCGTGCCTCCAACTCGCTCTATCTCTCCCTCCTGCAATGCCCTTAAGACCTTTGATTGGAGGACAATATCCATTTCTCCGATCTCATCAAGAAATATTGTGCCATTGTTCGCAAGTTCAAACTTGCCTAACTTTCTTTCGACTGCTCCGGTAAACGCCCCTTTTTCATATCCGAAGAGCTCGGATTCAAGAAGCTCACGAGGGATCGCGGCGCAGTTTATCGTGACAAACGGATCTTCCTTCCTCGGACTCAATTCATGAATAGCCCTTGCAAATAGTTCCTTTCCCGTGCCTGATTCTCCAAGCAGTAAAACAGTAGATTTTGTAGGAGCGACCTTCCGGATATTCTCGGCAACGCTGAGCATCTTCGGGCTTTTGCCTATGATCTTCGGCATCCCGATGCGCTGTGACAAGGCATCCTTCAAAAGCAGGTTTTCAGTGGCAAGCCGCCGGTTTCTAAGCGACCTCTCTATAAGCAAACGCAGATGGTCTGTATCAAGGGGTTTTGTGATGAAATCATAAGCGCCCAGCTTCATGGCATTGACAGCAGTCTCAACAGAACCGAACGCTGTCATAACAATTACAGGAATTAAGGCAGTTTCCTCTTTCGATGCCTTGAGAACTTCGATCCCGTCTTTCTTTGGTAATCTAAGGTCAGTAAGGACAAGGTCAACTTTATTCTCTCTGATAACTCTTATCCCTTCTGC
>JBFLVX010000218.1:0-1775 GCA_040758255.1 Nitrospirota bacterium | reverse complement strand
TATTTTCCTGCAGGTCTGTTTTGTCCTCGGTTTTCCCGGAGAAACGGAACGGGATTTACAGATGACAAGGGACCTGGTGCGCAGGCTGACGCGTAAGGGTGTTGATGAGATCGCCCTTTTTATTATTACCCCTGTGCCGGGTTCTGAAATTTATGCGTCTTACAAGGGATTCGAGTCGTTATCCGAACTCAATTTTACCCCAACCTGGCGCGAAGATTTTATACGATTAAGCCATTTCAGGTTGAACTTATACAGGAGCTTTTTGCTCTGGAAACTGATTTATCACCCGCTGAAATTGCTTCGGCAGCCACTTAATTTCCTGTTGCGGAGATTTGAGACAAAGATGGAGATGGTGCCTTACAGGGCACTGGTTTATAAGTTGTGGGATTTTAAAGGGCATTGATTATCAGGTATAATAAAAAACCCTGTACCAATAGCTGAAAAGCAATAATGGCAATATTCTTACACCGTATCCCGGATAAACATGAGTTTTAAGGAAGTCAATAAATCCAAAAATATAGCAATAGCGATCCCCTGCTATAATGAATCGGTAACAATTGAAAAGGTGATAGAAGATTTCAGGAGAGTCCTGCCTGACGCCTCTGTTTTTGTTTTTGATAATAATTCAACGGATAACAGCGTTGAGCTTGCGAATAAAGCGGGCGCCGTCGTTCACCGGGTAAGAAAACAGGGCAAAGGGAATGTTATGCAGGCGATCTTCTGCACCATTAAAGCTGATGCATTGATAGTGGTCGACGGTGATGATACATATTATGCCGAAGACGCTCCAAAACTGCTTGAACCTGTTCTGAACGGTGGAGTTGATATGACGGTCGGCAACCGGATGCCCAGCGCGACTGATGACTCAATGCGAAGGCTGCACCAGTTCGGCAACCGCTTGATAGTATGGTCCATAAACAGGATGTTTAAAACGGACCATAAAGATATTCTATCGGGATACAGAGTGTTCAGCAGGAGATTTGTAGAATCTGTTCCTCTTCTAACACCGGGTTTTGAAACAGAGACAGAACTTACCTTGCAGGCACTGGAGCGGGGGATGGAAATTTTGGAAGTGCCGATCTCATACCGGAACAGGCCTGAAGGAAGTGAATCCAAACTGAGGTCTTTCAGGGACGGACGCAGGATCATGATGACAGCCGCCATTATCCTGAGGATACAACAGCCGATCAGATTATTCGGCATAATAAGTCTTGTCTGCTTTATCATCACAGCGACTTGCGCGTTTTTAAGAATACTGAGTTACCTGGGAATTCACTACCTGTCGGATAAGGTACTGACTGCATCCATCATGATATTTGCCCCATTAATGTTAATGTCTCTGGCGATAGGATTGATCTTAAGCGCGATTAATGCCCGCTTCAGTGAATTACACCAGATAATTAACAGAAACAGAATGTTGAATTCATGAAAGTCATACTGACCAAGCCTTATAAACCTTACAATCAGCGCATGATAGTCACAATGCCTTTAAGCTTGTTGTATGTTGCTTCTTATCTTAAGAAAAGCAACAGGAACGTAGAAGTTGAAGTCCTCGACCCTGATGTATTCAATGGGGAGTTCAAAGATTTTATTCGTTCCATAGCGGACAGGAGACCGGATATTGTCGGCATCTCGATGTTCTCATCACTTATAGGGCTCGTGAAAGAAATGATAACTGCGCTGAAAGCGGCCATTCCTAATGTTACTGTCATCCTTGGAGGCAGCCACATAAATTCAGTGAGAGACAAAGTTTTCAGGCATCTGCCGGAGGCCGA
>JBFLVX010000217.1:0-1796 GCA_040758255.1 Nitrospirota bacterium | reverse complement strand
CGCCCGCGATAAGACAGGCGCGGCAACCGGCCTCGATCATTTTATCTACAGCAAACGACGTGCAGTTATGGATATCGATAAGTCTCTCGTTCATGCCCGTCTCAGGGTCTATGACTACTCTGCCGGCGACTGTGAAGGTGTCGTCAAATTGCATATCCGCAATATGCCCTATCCTGTATTTACCGTCAAGCGTCTCTCTTTTTCCGATTGATGCCGAGTCGGAATCGTGGCCTGTAAACTGTAGAACCCCCAGGACTTGACCTTTTATGTTGCCTGGAAGGCTGTCGATCATCTCATAGAGCCTGTCGGCTTCTTCGAGCGCATTTTCTATACGGTTAAGCTTACCTTCCCAATACAAAGCCGCCTCTTCGGTATCTCCCGAAGGGGCCTTGGTACAGTTATGGACGAGGAATCCCCATCTGAGATTTCCGTGAAGTCTCTTTTTGATCCCCTTCAGCGTTGATTCACTCCTGATTGACCTGAAGACCCTGTAGGCATCGAAAAGAAAGTTGACCGACACAGGGATGCCCCTCTGATTGAGGACTGCAGCAATTTTGCCTATAACGTCTTCACCTTGGGTTCTGCATGCTTCCGAAATCATCTTGCCTACTTTGAAGTTCGTCTCTGCGATCTCGTAGCTCTTCTTTGAGCTCGATTTCAGAAGTTTCGCAATCTGGTCTATAAGCTCATTGGTTTCAGGCATAAGTGCTCCTTTCTTATTTGTTATTAATTACTTATTATTGATTTTGACGGCTGATTCTTACGCTGCGAACGGTTTCTTTAGAATTAAGAAGATGGAAATATGATAAACAGTGAATATTTAAGTATGAGGGAAGTCATAGTAATGCTGACTTATTGAGGCGGATTTACGGTCAGATGTCGTTTTACTTTCGTCATATGCGCACTGGCATGCTCGACCTTACGAAACAACACAGCGGTGGTTATTACACCTATTCCGAAGAGATCGTCCTCACGGCATTCGGCACTCCAATGCCTCTTGTGCTCGATTGCAATGATTGCGCTCGTATCAGATATTGTTCCCTTGACGCCTTTTCCGGTCAAGGTGCGGCTGGCATCGTATCAGGTCTGCAACATCCTTAAAAAAACTTTCAGTATCTTTTCCGAGCCTGGGTAGATCGTTAATTATCTCCTTCAGTTCTTTTAGCGTTCGTCCGGGGATCGCTGCCCTGACGGGCACTATGGCCGCAACGGGCTTTCCTCCTTTGAGAACCGTATAACTCTCGCCTTTATACTCGACAGAATTAATGATTTGGGAAAAAGCTCTTGCCGCTTCTGTTGCGTTGATTATATTTCTCGCTACTGATCCCTCTAACATATCTGTTTATCCTATTTTACACACTCTATCGGCTGTCAAGGGAGGCATTTCAATATTTCAATACTGAATGCAAAAACCTTCATCAGGTTTTTACTGCAGAAATAAAACTTAATGTCTGGCAGAATTGTTCCTTGCACACTGTAATTCTGACATAAAATGGATAGACTTCTTTAGATAAAATAGTGACAATAAATCATCCTGCAAGCTTTAAGTTTTTAAAGTACGTCTTATAAAATCCGCGGTCTCTGGTCAGTAACAGATCGGCATGTTCAAAAGCATGGGCGCCTATTATGAAATCGCTAATAATATGCTGTCTGAATTTTATAGTGGATTTACATTCAGGACAGGTAGTATGGATCGTTTTACCGCAAACGGAACACTGTAATGCCCCTTTCCTGTTTCCGGCATACGCTTTCCATGCTTTACCCGCACGGTATAATACCTTTCTGTTAGACGGCAT
>JBFLVX010000216.1:0-1862 GCA_040758255.1 Nitrospirota bacterium | reverse complement strand
CTAAATGAAAGTAGCATATATTTGAACGTGTGGTCAATGAGAAAAAATGGCTTTGCATTTTGATTTTTTTTCTTTTCTGTTAATATAATTACTCTGCCTGCGAGTAGAAGGCGATAATTTAGTCTGGAGGGAAATAATATGAGGATGATATCCGCAGTTATAAAACACTTCAAGCTTGATGAGGTCAGGAAGGCGCTGACTGAAATAGGCGTTGAAGGCATGACCGTGACCGAGGTGAAGGGGTTTGGACGCCAGAAAGGGCATGTTGAACTCTACAGGGGCGCTAAATACGAGGTGAATTTTCTGCCCAAGCTTAAGATAGAGGTTGCCGTATCTAAGGAAAAGCTCGATGAGGTACTTGGCGTTATTGAGAAGAACGCAAAAACGGGCGAGATAGGCGACGGCAAGATCTTTGTCTATAATCTTGAGGAAGTGATAAGGATAAGGACAGGAGAGAGGGGTAGGGAAGCTATTTAGATTTCACTTGAGATAACAATAAAAAGGGCTCAGGCTGTCTTCAGCCTGAGCCCTTTTCTGTTTTTGAATGTCCCTTTTTTAAATATCGTAATACAGGAAGAACTCGTACGGATGCGGCCTCAGCCTCAGTTGGTCAACCTCGTTTGTCCTCTTGTAGTCTATCCACTTTGCAATGGCATCCTCTGTGAAGACGTTTCCTTTCATCAGGAAGGCATGATCTTTCTCAAGCGCGTCAAGCGCCTCGTCAAGGCTGCCCGGCATCTGTGGTATGTTCTTCAACTCCTCTGCCGGAAGATCATAAAGATCCTTATCTAACGGCTCGCCCGGATCAATCTTATTCTCAATGCCGTCAAGTCCCGCCATGAGCATTGCCGAGAAGGCAAGATAGGTATTGCACGACGGGTCAGGGAACCTCACCTCAACCCTCTTTGCCTTGGGGCTCGCTGAGTAGGTCGGTATCCTTATTGACGCAGAACGGTTTCTTGCTGAATAGGCAAGATTTACCGGAGCCTCAAATCCCGGTGTCAGCCTCTTGTATGAATTTGTGGTCGGATTGGTTATAGCCGCAAGCGCCTTTGCGTGTTTAAGAACGCCTCCAATGTAGTGGATAGCCATATCACTTAAGCCCGCATAGCCGTTGCCGGCGAAGAGCGGCTTGCCCTTTTTCCAGATGCTCTGATGGCAGTGCATTCCTGAGCCGTTGTCACCGAATAAAGGCTTTGGCATGAATGTCGCTGTCTTACCGTGGCGCTTTGCCACGTTCTTGATGATGTATTTAAAGAGCATGTTCTTGTCAGCCATGCTGACAAGGGAATCAAACCTCATATCTATCTCGGCCTGTCCCGCTGTGGCGACTTCATGATGCTCTCTTTCTACATAGATTCCGCATTTGATCATCTCCATGACCATCTCTGTCCTTATGTCCACCTGACTGTCTGTGGGCGGAACAGGGAAGTATCCTTCCTTATGCCGGGGCTTGTAACCAAGGTTAGGATTCTCCTCTTTGCCTGAATTCCAGATACCTTCAACTGAGTCAATATGGTAGTAGCCGCTGTGGGAGTTCTGATCGAACCGGATACCGTCAAAGATAAAGAACTCGGCTTCAGGCCCGAAGTATGCTGTATCGCCAATGCCGGTTGATTTTAGGTACGCCTCTGCCTTCTGGGCGATGTATCTCGGGTCTCTTGTGTAGAACTCCTTTGTTATCGGATCCACAATATTGCAGATCAAGCTTATCGTGGGGTACTTCATGAACGGGTCCATGAAGGCTGTGTTAGGATCAGGCATTATGAGCATGTCTGATGTATTTATCGCCTGCCATCCCCTGATGGATGAGCCGTCGAATCCGAGCCCCTCCTCGAATATCTCCTCCTTGAGTTCATCAA
>JBFLVX010000215.1:0-2085 GCA_040758255.1 Nitrospirota bacterium | reverse complement strand
ATCTTTCTAAAACTCTGTCTACGAATTGCGGACTGAACAATGAGTTTCTACAAAGACAGGGGCTCACTTCCATACGTTCACTGTGGATTAAGATTCATTATCCTGCAAAGGCGTAATCAGGTCTTTGCAGGTGCTTCCTGCGAACCGCCCATTGCGGAGCCGCATGATGGGTGGTGTGGGGGCTGGGGGTTAACTACCCCCGGCTACCCGATTATTACTTCTTGGTCTAGATTTGCATCGAATAGATGACGAGTTCTTGTCAATAGGTGTGTAAATAGCTATCAGGCGGCCATCCTTTCAAGCACCCTTTGTTCTTCTGTTAACGCCCCATCGATAAAGCGTTTCCCTTCATACACATCTGATAATAACCAGTACCCTTTTAATAAGCGGAAACTCTTTTCTGCGACCTGAAGGAGCTTCCAGATCATCGCGGTTGCGTTCTGGACTTTCTTAAAACGTTTTGCAGCATCAGTTCTCAGCCTGACAATACTGAATGGTGATTCTACTACATTTGTTGTCCGCAGATGCGCCCAGTGCTCTTTAGGAAATGAATAGAAGGTCACCATCCTGCCCCAATCCCTCATCAGCGTCTCGGTTGCCTTTGGAAAGTCCTTCTTGTAACGGCTTATAAATGCGTCCCTGCGTCTTTCGCATTCCTCTTTTGTATCAGCATATGGAATCTTCGTAAGATATTCGCTTGCAGCAGCGCGTATCCTCTTGGGCATGGCATCAAGCACATTGCGTATCTTATGATTCCAGCATCTCTGCTCTTTTCCCTCTGGATGAAGCTCGCTTAATGCCGACCAGATTCCAAGATGCCCGTCCGCTATTGTAAGCTTACCGAGTTTCAGTCCCCTGGCTGTCAGATCCCTCAGTATCGCTCCCCATGACTCCTTGCTTTCCCTGTATCCGCTCTCACAGGCAAGGAATATTTTCTTCCCGTTGGTCAACGCTCCAATTATTATCAGAAGCGCTGCCTTGTCCTTCTCAAGCCCTGCCTTTACGTATATGCCGTCTGCCCATTGATAGACTACTTTAAGGGACGATAAATCCTGCTTCTTCCACTGCTCGTATTCCTCCTGCCATTTTGCTTTAAGCCTCCCTATTGAGGAGACTGACAACGGAGCTCCATCGCCCAGTAATCCCCGAAGCGCAAGTTCAAAGTCCCCTTTGGCCAGGCCATGCAGATATAATTCAGGCAGCATCTCCCCTAATTCCTTCGACCTGCGTTTAAACAGGGGTAGCACTTTGCTCTCAAACCGCTCATCCGTTGCCCTTACACGAGGACGCCTCACTTTTATCGTCCCGTTCATAAGCGCAAACTTCCGGGACTTGCCATATCCGTTACGGTATCCGCGGGGCGTTTCAATACCTTTTATCCTCTCCGATTTCTTCCTGCAGAGAAAGTCATTCACTTCCTCCTCAAGTATGTCCTGAATGAACTGCTGTGCCTTAATCCTCACTGCCTCTTCCAAAACATCATATGTTGCTCTTGACTGTTTCTCGCTTCCGGTGATACCCTTTCTCATGGTGGTGTCTCCTTTCTTTGTTGATTTCAGAGTTCAACTCTTTAAGGATACACCGCCTCTTTATCTATTTACACACTTTTTGATTGTAACTCCTTAGCGTTGTCAAGGAAAGCTAATATGGGCAACACCCCTTTTCTTTTGGAAAGTAAATAATTTCATTCCCCTGTTTTTAAATCCGCCTGAAATCCTTGCCCCTGCCGCGCGCGTGCATTAGCGCAGAAGAGCCGCTCGTTCGTAGGGAAAATAGAATACGTTGTCTGTATCGGCGAAATTCTGGCGTAACCATGCGATTTTCAAGCCTTTTTCTTATTGAAGAGAACTTCAACATTCATTGAACAACAATTCAATGGAAATTTTTTTAAGGATAGTGCATCTTATTCCAAATGCTAAATCCAGGGAGGGCCAGGATAATGGTAAAGAGAATTCTCTTAATATTGATATCTTGCTTTTTTGTGATTTCGGTTTTCGGATGTAAGACATACACTGATTCGGTTGGCAAGGTTATGCAAATTCAACATGTCTATAGTAGACCTACATCAGCGTATGGACCCGGATC
>JBFLVX010000214.1:0-2106 GCA_040758255.1 Nitrospirota bacterium | reverse complement strand
CAATGCAGGATGCGATCAGAGAAAAGAAGGCATCAACAGAAGAATACCGCTCAGAGCTTACCGAGATAAAACTCTCAATAGCTGCTATAAACGAAAAGATGACATCTTTTCAGAAAGAAAAAGAACGGCTTGACTCTGCTATTTTAGAGATTGAGTCCAAGAAAAATGATATGGCGAATGAGCGGCTCGGATTTGAGAAAAACATCTTATCCAAAGAGGCTGAAATAAGAGAGAAGGAAGAAGCCCTTAAGTCAAATATTCTCCTGATAAGCGGATTGCAGTCCGAGCTATCGAAGACGAATGAGATACTTGAGGCGATGAACTCGGAGTTGGCTTTTATGGAGGAGAAACAGAAGGCATCTTTTGCCTCTCTTGAGACCCTTCGCAAAGATTTAAATAAGATCGAGATGAAGAATATGGAGTCATCCATGAAGCTTGCATATATAAAAGAGGATATCAGAAAGACATATTTTATTGATATTGAATCCACTGATGTCCCTGTTGAAACAACTCCTGAAGAAGAGGGGAGACTGACGGAACTTAAAGAAAAACTTCAGGCAATAGGCCCTGTAAGTCTCGGCACTCTTGAAGAGTTTGAAGAGCTTAAGACAAGGCATGATTTTCTTACAAAACAGCAGGATGATCTCCTTAGCGCAATATCTTCTCTTGAAGAGACCATACGCAAGATCAACACGAGCACAAAGCAGATGCTGACCGATGCCTTTGAGGCGCTGAATGAAAAGTTCAAGGAGGTCTTCACAACGCTCTTTGGAAAGGGCAGGGCGGAGCTGGTACTTACAGAAGGCGATATACTTGAGTCCGGAATTGAGATAATTGCTCAGCCGCCGGGCAAGAAGCTGAAGAGCCTGTCGCTGCTTTCAGGAGGGGAGCAGGCGCTGACAGCCCTGTCGCTGCTCTTTGCGGGGTTTATGGTAAAGCCGACCCCGATGTGCCTGCTGGATGAGGTGGACGCCCCGCTTGATGAATCAAACACCGAGAGGTTCTCAAATATGCTCGCTGAGATGTCGAAGAAGATTCAGTTCATAACCATTACCCACAACAGAAGGACAATGGAGGCGGCTGATTATATTTACGGGATTACCATGGAAGAGCCCGGGGTCTCAAACGTTGTCTCCATGCACCTTGCGGAAGCGTAGCAGTCTTTTTTCCTGTCAATCTTATACTTAAACAGGGAGTGCTTTCTTGACCTTTTCAAGCTGGTCAGGATAAAGGGTATCTGATAGTCTGGCAATAATTTTTTCTGTCTTATCATCCAGAACAATATCTTTCCTGTCCAGATAGGCAAAGAGATATTTTCTTGCACATTTAGAATAGTTGCCTTCACAATAATTTTCGATGAAATATTTTGCTGTTACAGGCATGTCCTTCATTTTAATATTGAAGAAACTGCAATTCTCCATTCTTCTGCATTTATTCATTTCTTACCCATGACCCATTTTATTTCTATTTAGACATGTTGTCAAGATGATAATGTTTCGTATTAGAGAATCACGCGTTTTTGTCCATAGTTTCATAAGAATGATTGATTATTTGCATTAGCAGGGATATAATTTATCAAAAAATAGAATAAGCTTAATAAATAACTGTTAGCCCTAATTATATAGAAAACCATAAAAATGAACCAACGATATAGCTCCAAAGGAACTCTGGAACTTATAAGGCAAAAGTTTCCGTTCTTATCCAAGCTGAGCGTGCTAAAGAGTTGTATTTGGATTTTTATCACGGCAATACTATTGAAGGCTGTTTTTTTACTTTATTACTCAAGTCCCCCTTCAGATAACCTGTTATCAGTACATGGAGAAATTCAAAGTGTCTTCCTCGGCGGTAATGGCAAGGCAACATGGCTCATGGTAAGGGCCGATGACCGTGACGGTAGATATTATTCTTTGACAGGCAAAGTTTGGCCAGGTATGGCGAATTTGAGGAAGGGCGATATTATCGATATTACTGCATGGGAACAGCCGAGTTCACGTAGACGAGCACCTTTTGTTATCCCAGAATACTGGATATGGCAGATGAGTAAAGGAGTAGAAATTATAATCAATCCCGACAATGTCAGGGCATTACAGGAAAAAGACAATGAAC
>JBFLVX010000213.1:0-2108 GCA_040758255.1 Nitrospirota bacterium | reverse complement strand
CCTGATCCACCTGTTTATTTTCTGTTCGGTACTTATATGCTACCTCCGTTCCTTATCCTCATTTTTGAGGAGTGAAATAAAGTTGTCCAAAGACATCTCTCCTAAAGTCTCTCCACTGCGTTTTCTGATATTCACTGTATTGTCCGATATTTCTTTTTCACCTATTATACACAGGTAAGGCGTTTTTAAGATAGCCGCCCTTCTTATTTTGTATCCAATCTTCTCGTTATCAGTATCAATATCAGCCCTAAGCCCTTTTTTTAATAGGGCTTCAAAAACGTCTGTGCCGTATTTTACATGCTTTTCAGAAATTGTCAATACAGATACCTGCGAAGGAGAAAGCCACAAAGGAAACGCGCCAGCGTAGTGTTCAATAAGCACGCCCATAAATCTTTCAAGAGAGCCCATTAGCGCGCGGTGAATCATTATGGGTCTCCGATCTTTGCTGTTAGCCCCTCTGTAATTTATATCAAGTCTTTCCGGAATGTTGAAATCAACTTGTATCGTGCTGCACTGCCATGCTCTGCCGAGAGAATCTTTTACTTTAATATCAATCTTGGGCCCATAGAATACGCCCTCCCCCGGATCTACCTCATACTTGAGTCCTTTATTCTCAAGAGCAGTTTTTAATGCTATTGTAGACTTTTCCCACGCCGCCTCTGAACCGACATACTTTTCCGGTCTCGTGGAAAGGTATATATCGTAATTATCAAATCCAAATGTCTTCAAGATGAAGATGGTAAAATCAAGCACTCTCTGAACTTCATCTCCTATTTGCTCTTCTGTGCAAAAAATATGTGCATCATCCTGGGTAAATCCTCTGACTCTTAAAAGGCCGTGGAGAACTCCTGAACGCTCGTATCTGTATACTGTGCCTAACTCGGCAAAGCGCAAAGGCAGATCCCTGTAACTTCTTAGGTGGCTCTTGAATACGGACACGTGAAAAGGGCAATTCATCGGTTTGATCTCGTATTCAATTTCATCGATCTCCATAGGCGAATACATATTCTCCCTGTAAAAATCGAGATGGCCTGTCTTTTTCCAGAGATCAAGTTTTGCCATGTGAGGAGTATAAAGTATCTGGTATTTTGCTTTATGATGCTCCTTCAGCCAGAAGTCCTCGATAATCCTTCTTATTGCCGCGCCGCGCGGATGCCACAAAACAAGCCCGGCTCCGATATCATCATTCATGCTGAAGAGGTCAAGCTCCTTTCCAATGCGGCGGTGGTCTCTCTTTTTTACCTCTTCAAGAAAATCAAGATATTTCTGAAGGTCTTCTTTCGTAAAGAAAGCAGTACCATAGATCCTTTGAAGCATCTTGTTCTTCTCATCGCCGCGCCAGTAAGCTCCGGCGACCGAAAGGAGTTTGAAGGCCTTAATATTTTTAGTGTACCTCACATGCGGGCCCCTGCACAGGTCAACAAAGCCGCCTTCCTCATAAAGCGTCACTGTTTCGTCAGGAAGATCATTTATGAGTTCAATCTTGTATGATTCTCCGAGTTCTTTGAAGAGTTTTAACGCATCTTCCCTTTCCACCTCTCTCCTAATAAAAGGAGCGTTGCTTTTTATAATCTCCTTCATCTTCTGTTCGATTAGCGGCAGGTCTTCGTCTGTTAAGGTATGCTCGCAATCGAAATCATAATAAAAACCATCGGATATGGCAGGGCCTATGGCAAGTTTTGTTTTAGAGAAGAGCTCTTTTACCGCATGAGCCATTATGTGTGAAGCGCTGTGACGGCATATTTCAAGAGCCTCTTTGTCGTTACTCTGAGTTTCTATTGTTTCAAACCTCCTTGTAAAAATACATGCTTATGATTTCGGATTTAAAAAATCTGCAGCCTACATTTTAAAATCTGCATTAAAATGGTAGGCACGGGCGGTATCGAACCGCCGACCTCTTCCGTGTCAGGGAAGCGCTCTCCCCCTGAGCTACGCGCCTTGTCAGTCGTTATTGATATCGGAAATATTAAAGAATACAGTGTTTCTTTGTCAAGAAATAACGCATCTCTGTCACGTCAATATCAGAATGTCAGGGGGTGTTATGGCCGTTGTCCAGTTTTTATGCTCCTTGATATTTGTTGCCTGGCATTATGATAAAATGAAAAGAG
>JBFLVX010000212.1:0-2153 GCA_040758255.1 Nitrospirota bacterium | reverse complement strand
CTCAGGACTATATCCATAAGCACCAGATCCGGTTTAAGCGCTTCTGCTTTCTTAACCGCCTCTTCCCCTGAACTCACTACTGCGGGAACGCTGTACCCCAGATTCAGAAGGCTTCTCCTTATGTCTTCGGCGACTATGCTCTCGTCTTCAACAACCAAGATTTGCACATTTGACATTTTCTAAACCTTTCCGAAGGTTTCATCCCCTTTCAAAGCCAGCTAAGAATATTGAAATTAATCTTTATTTCCCAGCGGTTTTGCAAAGAACTACACCCTTTCAGCATATTTAACCTCTTTGAATCTGATACTGAATTCCGTACCTTTAGTCCTGTCAAGTTCTATTGTACCACGAAGCTGATTCTCAGCCAATATGGTAACCAGACCTAAACCCATTGATTCTGTACTCCTGAAGTCGATATCCTCGGGAATGCTGACTCCGTTGTTTCCGACCTTTAACTCGAATTCATCTTCATTTATTCTTGCAATGGAAATAACGATTTCACCTCTTCTTTCTTCGGGGAAGGCATGTTTGAGCGCATTGGAAACAAGCTCATTGATGATCAAACCGCACGGAACGGCTGTATCAATTCCAAGAAAAATATCCCCCGTTTCTACCCTCCTCGTAATCCTGCCTGCGTCCGTTCCATAAGACCTGAATATCGCTGTGATTAAATCATTAACATAATTACTGAAATTTATATGCGCTAAATCCGCAGACTGATAAAGTTTCTCATGAATCAAAGACATTGACTGTATCCTGTTCTGGCTGTCATTCAAAATTCCTATATAGCTTTTGTCTTTTACCATCTGGGATTGAAGCCTCAGCATACTTAAAACAATCTGCATATTATTTTTTACCCGGTGATGAATTTCCCGCAGAAGGACTTCTTTCTCTCTGAGAGACGCTTTTATTTCCTCTTCGGCATTCCTGCGTTCGGTAATGTCTACATTGCTGGAACGCCATCCGTACGGCTTTCCGTAATTATCAAAAACATGCCGGCAGACATGGGCTATCCACCGGACATCCCCGTCTTTAGTGATGATCCTTAACTTAATCGGCGTGGGTTCCCCTGTGGGTGACAGCTTGTGAATATGCTCAGTCCAGATGGGCAGGTCATCCGGATGAATTAAACGGGCAAGTAAGTCAGGATCAGCATAAAACTCTTCCGCTGCGTAGCCAGTCACCTCTTTGGATGACGGCGACATATACTTAAAGCTGTTATCCTCAAGCCGCCAGAACTCCCAGTCATAGGAATAATCGGCTACTATGCGGTATTTGGTTTCACTCTCCCGGAGCGACTCCTCCCTTTCACTTATGGCACTGCTCATCCTGTTGAATTCTGAGGTTAGCAGCCCTATTTCGTCCCCGGAAGTGACTGGTATTTCGGGATATTTGCCCCTGCTGACGCTTTTAACGGCGCTGGAAAGCGCGGTCAGCGGCCTTGTGGCGATGGTGAAAAGTTTATATACGAATATAATATTAACGAAGGTGAAGACAACGGCTATGGCCATCCCCCTGTAAATAATCCTGTCTCTTGCTTCCTTCATGGATGCTCTGGAAAAGCCTATCCTTACCCACCCCACATTCTCTTTTACGGATCTGTTACCGGCGGCTTCATGAAAAACATCGATATCCTCCACAGACTTGAAAGTAAAGATCGGCGAGCAGAGATCAAAATAGTCATCTTCTTCAACTATAGACATCTCCCGGCAGCCGGAGGCATTGTGAACCTTATGAGGCACTTCGCCTTCTTTTGCAAGCAGGGTCATATTCCTGTCATAGAATGCGACAAAGGAGACGTCTGACACATTCTTCAGGGACGTTACCGCCTTCTTAACAAGTTCGGGATTGCCTGAAATAAGGGGGAGCTCGCCCAACTGAGAAGCAAGCTCAGTCACGACCTCAGCTTTTTCTATTATCTCATCTCTCATTATGGCGTTTTCGGTCCTTACGGCCACGAAGGTATAGACAAACGATGCGAGTGTCAGGACCAGTATGGCCGAAACAATAATTTTATTCCTGAATGTCATGTTTTTGCCGGGCAATGTATCAGCCAGCATTTTCCTGATATCTGCATTCGTGGGAAATTTCATTAATATGCCCTTTCAACTTTTTCAAAAAGCTTTTCGGGGATATTTATATTCATCACTGCC
>JBFLVX010000211.1:0-2175 GCA_040758255.1 Nitrospirota bacterium | reverse complement strand
CTTGTAACATTTTAACAGAAAGAGAGTAAGTTTAAAAAATCCACTCTAATAAAAGCAGCGGGGGAGGTGTTTGAAAAACCAGGAGTCACAAAACAGTATAAGAATGCGCTTGTCTTGCTATTGTCAGTTGTCATCATGCTTACTGCCGCTTTTTTTATATTCAGACAATTTAATGATAATGAATTGAAACAGGTTGAGGTATATGAGCCGACTAAACCTCCGGCGCTTGATAAGGTACATTGGCATGATAACATCCCGACAGATCAGAGCGGCAGCCCAGCAGTTTTATGGCTGGAGAAGGAAATATCCCTTATGCAAGGGCTAACAAAGGAGTCCGGTTTTAAGAAGAATTTTTATGGTGAATTTCTCAATGAAGTTAAGAAATTTCAGCTTGATAGCGGACTGATTCCTGATGGAGCAGCTGGAGCCAAATCAATTGTAGAGATCAACAATGCCACAGGCAGCGAGGAACCGGGATTAAACGGCATAAGAGAGGATAAATAGATATGTCATTCATTCTTGACGCATTAAAGAAGCTTGAACAGAAACGTCAGCAAAGCGCCGTGCCGGATTTACTGACTGTTCATTATCCTGATCCTGTGAAACCGGAGAAACGCCCTATCTGGCCTTATCTGATCCTGTCGGCTTTATTTTTGAATGCTGTAGTATTGACAGTTTGGCTCCGTCCCTGGAATTCAGAAAAACATAGTATTGCTAATGAACCTACTGTCGTCAAACAAGCGAATGAAGATTCCGGAATTCACCAGCAGGTTTCAACGTCATTCACCAAAGCAGAAGATCCTGATCTTCCTCTTCAAAAACCAGAAGCAGGTATTAAGAAATCATCTCCTGTATCCGCTAAGACCGCGGCAAAGCCGGTTTCAGAGCCTGCACTAAATGTATCCCGTAAAGAGCCTCTCGTAAATACAGTTCGGAAAGAAGAGCCTTCTGCTGCCAAAGAAGCGCCGGATACCGGTTCAAAATCATTGTCTGAGATTCCGACAGTTCAGGAGAAAACTAACGAGGTGACTTACAATTATCAAACTGCTTCAGGCGAGAGTATCCCCGCTTTGGAAGAACTTCCTCAAACGCTCCGGCAGGAGATGCCCGAAATAACCGTATCAGGGCACATCTATTCCGACAGCCCCTCCTCAAGGCTGGTGAACATAAACGGGAGCATAAGGCGTGAAGGCGATATGGTTGCGGCAGGCATTAAACTTATTGAGATTACGGATTCCGGGGTCATTCTTAGTTATAAAGACCTTCGTTTTTACTTAAGGGGTTTTTAGTCCGCACGGTTGACAGCAGAAATATTACTCTGTCTCTCTTAAAATCTTTTTCACTTTCTGCAGATTCTTTTTGTCATCCTCTTCCGACAGCTTCGGTGTCTCGAGTATCAACGGGATCTCCTTAAAAAACGGGAAGGCGAGTATTTCCTTAAAGCCCTCTATTCCGATGAAGCCCTCTCCAATATGTTCATGCCTGTCAACCCCTGAGGAGAACCCCTTTTTTGAATCATTAAGATGAATCAGCTTTATCTTTAGCGGCGACAGATACTTGACAATCTCGTCTCTTAACTTTGAAAGCCCTTCAGCATTTACAATATCATGTCCGGCTGCAAAGGCATGGCAGGTGTCAAGACATATGCCTTTTATCAACCCATCAGGCGCAGCGCCAGCTATCTCCGCAATGTCCTGAATTGAAGAAGATATATCCCCTCTCTGCCCTGCCGTATTCTCAAGCAATATGCCGGATTTATATTTGCCAAGCTTTGCCGTGTATGAAAGCGCCTCCGATGCCTTGTTGATCGCGATTTCTTTTTCCTGCCCGACCGACTTGCCAGGGTGGAGCACAACGTAATCTATCCCTAACAAGTCTGCCGTATGCAGCTCATACGAAAGAAGCTCTATTGATCTTTCCCTTGTCTTGTTATCCGGCGAAGAAAGGTTTATAAGATAAGACGAATGTATAAATACAGGCTCTATCCCTGATGTTTTAGAATATTGCCTGAATTTTGCAGCCTCGTCATGGCTTATTTTAGCACTGACCCATCCCCTCGGGTTATGTGAGAAAATCTGCATGGAGGTACAGCCGAGTTCCTTTGCCCTCTCAAAAGAAAGATAACTCCCGCCGGCTATTGATACATGCACTCCAAGTCGTCTCATTTTTACTTTA
>JBFLVX010000210.1:0-2341 GCA_040758255.1 Nitrospirota bacterium | reverse complement strand
CGCCGGACTGCTTTTTATATCTGCCTTGGGCGCTGGCAGAGACTTTGATGGTCTCCCTGTATGGGATCTTCGGCGTCTTCATCAGAACATCCACCCCGAATTTTCTCTTCAGCTTCTCAAGAGTAACTTCAAGATGCACCTGCCCCATCCCCGCGAATATCATCTCTTTAGTGTCCGGGTTCCTGTTGAATTTCAGCGTCGGGTCTTCTTCTAACATTTTGTGAAGCGCGATGCCAACCTTGTCTTCATCCCCTCTTGTCTTGGGCTCTATAGCATAGGAGATCATGGGCTCTGAGAATTGGATTGGTTCAAACATGATCGGATTGTTAGGGTCTGATATGGTGTCGCCGGTCTGCGTCTCTTTAAGTTTCGCTACTGCAGCGATTTCGCCGGGCCCTGCCTGCTGTGCCGGAACCTGCTTCTTGCCCACGAGATAGAAGATATGCCCGATCTTTTCCTTGACGTCATGGGTGGCATTATATATGGTTGAGTCTGATTTCATGACCCCTGAATACACCCTGAAGAGGGTCAGCTTGCCCGCAAACGGGTCCGCGATAGTCTTAAATACGCGGGCTGACAGAGGGTCGTTCTCCTTCGGATGCCTTATTATCTCCTCGCCGTTTTTTGGGTTCTTGCCTTTTACCGGCGTGATATTCGCTTTTTCAAGAGGAGAGGGAAGGCAGAGCAGCATTGTGTCAAGAAGCTGAGGCACGCCGATGTTCTTTGTCGCGGCTCCGCATACAACCGGGATGAACTTCCTTGTCAGGGAACCCTCTTTTATGCCTTTCTTTATCTCATCATCTGTAAGCTCGGCACCTTCAAGATACTTCTCAAGCAGGGAATCGTCCGATTCCGCGATCTTCTCTGTAAGTATCTTACGAAATTTATCAGCCTCTGCCTTCAGGGCCTCCGGTATATCTCCTTCCTTCATGCTGCCGTTATTAAAAGTGACGGCCTTCATCCTGACGAGATCAATAATGCCTTCAAAAGTTTCCTCAGCGCCAATAGGTATATTAAGCGGAATTCCGGCAGAGCCGTAGGATTTCTCGAGGTCGTCCAGAGCCCTTTCGAAATTAGCGGATTCCCTGTCCATTTTATTAATAAAGACAAGCCTCGGTATCTCGTATTTGCAGGCGAACTGCCATATCTTTTCTGTTTCTGCTTTGACTCCTGAGAGCGCGCTGACTATTACCACTGCGCCGTCCACTGCGCTGAGACAGCATTTTGTGTCCTCGATAAAATTGATGTATCCGGGTGTGTCAATAATATTGAATCTGTGGCCGTTCCAGTCGCAGAATGCGATTGCGGAAGATGTAGAGATCTTGCGGTTTATCTCCTCCGGCTCATAGTCTGTAACCGTGTTTCCGTCTTCAATAGTGCCGGGTTTCTCAATAGCCTTCGCATCAGCTAACATTGCTTCAACAAGCGATGTCTTGCCTGCTCCGCCGTGAGCGATTACAGCGACATTTCTGATCTTCTCAATATCAAAGTTACTCATCCCGCCCTCCCCTTAATATAATTTCAGGTCAGCAAATAATTTCATCTATAACAGGCTTGTACTCTTTTCTTGTCTCCGCTTTCTTGCTCCAGCTTCTTGCAAAAATAAAAGTCAGAACAAATGCAGAAAATCCTAAAAGCGCAGCTGCGCCATCGGAATCAAACCCTTTAAAATATTCCTCACCTATAACCTTGCCTGTTATTGCTCCGGCAACCAATGCCATAAGAGGAAGTCCGTATATCAGCATTGTTCCTTTAAGGTAAGATTGAGCGGCTATTGACACCTTAACCGTCTGGCCTGCCTTGGCATTGAGAGGGTTTAACGCCTCGATCTCCATCCCTCCCTCAGATGGGTCGCATACACCTGTTGCAGCGCATCCCTCGCATGAGCCTCTCTTCTGGACCTTCACTCTGGCTGTTATACCTTCAACCTTAATGACAGTGCCTGTCTCCTCCATCATAATAAATACCTCCGATTTATCCCCTCAAAAGCTTATACTCAATACTGTCTACAAGTGCCTGCCACGACGCCTCAATTATATTCTCGGATACGCCGACAGTTCCCCATTTATGAGTATTGTCGCCTGACTCCACAAGGACCCTGACCTTTGCGGCAGTTCCCTTGCCCGCAGCGAGCACCCTTACTTTATAGTCAATAAGCCTCACCTCTTTCAGTTGAGGATAGAACTTTTCAAGCGCCTTTCTCAAGGCGTTATCAAGGGCATTAACAGGCCCGTCTCCTGTTGCGGCGGTATGCTCCTCCTTCCCGCCTATCTTAAGCATTATCGTTGCCTCGCTCAGAGGCGGCTCGCCCTCGTCTTTCTTCTCAACGATGACCCTGAAG
>JBFLVX010000209.1:0-2374 GCA_040758255.1 Nitrospirota bacterium | reverse complement strand
GGAGAGTTCTGTCGGCGCAATTATTGTGACGCTGCCCTTTATTCTTTCATCAAAGATAAAATTATTTCCTGTCATCTCGCTTATAAACTTTATGAGCGTGGGGATTTCAACGTCTACAAAGTTGAATGAGACGGTCTGTTCTTTAGGCTTTTCCGCTGTCGCGGAGGTTGAAGGTATCGCGGCAGAAAAAAATATGGACAACAGAACTGCAATGTAAATAGTCTTCATGGCTTTCATAGAGTATTCCTTTGCTTGAGTTTAAATTTTTAAATAAATATTGTTAGGTATGATCTACTTTATATCGTAACTCATTGAGAGTTTTGCGCCGTCCCTCATTATATCAAGATTAACCCTGTTCATCCCTTTAAGCGCGGTCATTGCCTGAATGGCAACCTCAGGGTTTGATATCTCAAGATCATTGACCCGTAATAGTATATCACCATTTTTTAAACCGAGGCTCTCATACAGCCCGCCTGATTTAACTTCTAACATTTTGAACCCTTCCTGTTTGCCGTTCTGAATGTTAGGGAGCAGTCTCGCATCTGTAAGTATCTGTTCAGGGTTTTCAAGGGTCTGGTCAACCTTTCTTCTGTTGAGCAGGTACTCTTTCTCCCCTATCTTTTCAGCAAATGAGGCGCGGGGGTAGCCGCTCTCTTCAGCACGGGGGGATCTTGTATCACTCTTTAAGGGCGCAAGAGAGATTTTGTAAATGGCAGCGCCTTGACTTAACTCAACTGAATCTCTTTCTATCTTTATCAGCTTTCCATAATCAAAGACATCTTTTTCGTAAGCGACAACAACCTGTTTGAAAGGCGACGGCCTGGTTTTATCCTCAAAAATGGCATAGCTGAGCTTTTTGGGCCCTACCACCGTACCAACGAGCAGCAGGTTTGAAGGAGGCCCCTGTTTGCTTACCGTGTCATGTATAACAATTAAGGGTTGCAGCTTCTTTGGGGAACCGAACGGGTTTTTCTCAAGTATGGCTGAATATGACGTAATATCTTTCATCTGAGGCGCAGGACTTTTGGCGGCCTTCTCTCCGCCGGTTACTATTTGCGGCATTTGGTTTGAGAGGAAGATCCCGGCAAAGTTTCTAACTAATAAAAGAGAGACAAAAAAAACAAGCGCGGCAAGAAAAAAATTAATAACGCGTAGTTTCTTTGCTGAAAATTCAAACATAATTTAGAATAAATGATAGCCTTTAACCTGTCAATTAAAGTATACGAACTATTATACCCTCGCCTCTTTTAAAGCTTCTCTGCAAGCGCACGAGCTCTCTTCTTTAATAAGGGTAAAGGTCTCTTTGAGCAGGCGCTTTATCTTCTCTGTTGACGCTCCCATTGCCTCCATGACCTCTTTTGTTGTGAGCTTCTTCTTCTTTATTCCGGCGGCATAATTGGCAACAACGGATATTCCTGAATAGCATATTTCAAGCTCTCTTGCGAGCGAGGCTTCAGGCATTCCTGTCATTCCGACGACATCTCCACCAAGAATAGCGAAACTCCTGATCTCAGACGCTGTTTCAAGCCGCGGGCCTTCAACAGCCACGTATGTGCCGCCATCCTTCAGCGCGACACGAGCCTTCTTTCCCGCTTTCATTAATATGTCCCGGATATCAGGGCAGTAAGGTTCTGTGAAGTCAATATGCACTACGCCTTCCTTGCCGTCATAGAAGGTGGGTTTACGGTTTTTCGTCATGTCAATTATCTGGTCAGGTATAACTATATCTCCGGGCTTGAGCCCTTTCTTAATGCCGCCTACAGCGTTTATCGAGAAAATTCTCGTAACTCCAAGCATTTTAAATCCCCATATGTTGGCCCTGTAGTTTATTTCATGAGGCGGTATATTGTGACGGCTGCCGTGACGCGGCAGAAAGATAATTTCTCTTCCGTCTGATTCTCCTGTAACGTATTGATCAGACGGTTTGCCAAAAGGGGTGCTGACTTTCTTCTTTTTTTTAAGCACAAGCCCCTTAATGCTGTAAAGGCCGCTTCCGCCGATTATGCCGATCTTAGGCATTATTTCCCTCATTTAAACATATGGTTTAGAATATATTGTATACTATTTAAACACATTTTAAGCTGAAACCGCTTTAAATTGCACCCCGATCAGTAAAATTATGAGTTCATGTTAATGAAGCAAATAAGCGACGAACTTTTAGCAAAAATAATAAAAAAGGCGCTTTCAAGCGGCGGTGATTATGCTGATGTCTATATAGAGCATACAAGGCCGCTGTCAATGCAGCTTGAAGACGGCAAGATCGAAAAACTTTCCTCAGGGGTTGATTCCGGGGTCGGCGTAAGGGTTATTTTCGGGGAAAAATCAGCTTATGCGTACAGCAATGACTTTTCATCAGACTCTTTGTTGAATATAG
>JBFLVX010000208.1:0-2374 GCA_040758255.1 Nitrospirota bacterium | reverse complement strand
GGGAGGAGGGGTTATGAGTCGCTCTGGAATCCCGTTTTTAGCCCTGACGGGACAAAACTCCTGATACGGGCTGTAGAAAACGGGAAATATTACCGCCGGATAGTGCCTGTGAATGAAATTTAATTATAAAGAGGGGTAAAATGGATTTCTTAGCAAGTACAGCGCTATATAACATCCTCAGAGGCCCGTTGGTGTGGGTGACGTTTCTTGTTTTTTTTGGAGGAAGTATTTACAGAATAAACACTCTGATCAAGCTGGCAAAGAAAGAAAAGGTGGTTGTTCCTTATATTGATCCGAAGCTCACGCTCCGATCCCTCTTTCACTGGATGATACCCTTCGCTTCGAGGAATTGGAGATTGAGGCCTGTGATTACGACCATGACCTTTCTTTTCCATATCTGTCTTGTTTTCACTCCCATATTTTTGCTTTCACATAACATTTTGTGGTATGAGTCCTGGGGAATAACGTGGTGGACTCTTCCTGAAAGCCTTGCAGACATTATGACCATAGTAGTAATTTCTACATGTATTTTTTTCTTTCTCAGGAGGCTTATCGCTCCGGAGGTCAGATTTGTAACCTTTGCATCAGATTATCTCATACTCGCTCTTTCGTTCCTGCCTTTTTTGTCCGGGTTTCTTGCTTATCACCAGTGGGTTCTTCCGCATAAAGCCATGGTGAATCTTCACATTCTTTTTGGAGAAGCCATGTTAATTGCAATTCCTTTTACAAGATTGGTTCATATGTTTTACTTCTTTTTAACGAGGGCTTATATGGGATCTGATCATGGCTACCGCCATTCGTTGGACTGGTAAATCAAATGAGGGAGGATTGCATAAATGGCTGAGGTTAGTGTTAAAGAAGCCGGCAGGGCAACAGATGTGTTCGATCTCAAGAGAACACCTGTAGCCGATCCGGGTTTTGATGTTACGGTTAAGAAACTCACTCCGGAAAAGATAGAAAAAACAATTAATGCCGTTCTGAATTTGAGGAAGAATGCAGGAAGGTTCTTGGCTCCTTTGGAGACTTGTATTCACTGTGCCCTTTGCTCTGAGGCATGCCATTGGTATCATTCTCACGGCAAAGATCCTACGTATACCCCCGTTGCCAAAGTAAGGATGACACTCTGGGAGATGATAAGGAGAAAAGGAAAGGTAAGCCCGGAATTCATGAAACAGGCCGCGAGGGTCGTCTTTTGTGAATGCAATCTCTGCCGCCGCTGCAGCATGTATTGTCCTTACGGACTGGATATTGCCTATCAGTTAGGGATGGTGCGCCGCATATGCTTTGTCCTTGGATTAGTTCCTCAGAATTTATTAGATCAAACCAACAGCCTCTCCGCCACGCAGACGCAGTTGTGGCTGACGCAGGGCGACTGGATTGACACCATGCAGTGGCAGGAAGAGGAGGTGCGGGGGGAGATCAAGAATGTCCGCATTCCCATCGACAAAGAGGGCGCCGACGTCATGTGGTGCCCCCTCGGTACCGAACCGAAAGTAGCTACCTATCACATTGCCCGGACAGCGAAGATAATGAACATTGCGGGCATCGATTGGACGGTAGCTTCGGCGGACGGCTGGGATTGTGCAAACATGGCAATGTTTAGCCGCGACATGGAGACGATGCAGAGGGTTGTGCGCGGGATATATGAGAATGCCCTGCGATTGAGAATAAAGCGAATAGTCCTGACTGAGTGAGGGCATCCTCTGAATGCCACATGTTATGTGGCTCCGCCGCTTCTGGGATGGAAAGAAGGAGGATTGAACGAAGGCCCGGTTGAAACACTGCACCCGATTGAATTTTATTACGAGCTTGTTTCCACGGGAAGGATAAAAATTGACAAGAACAAGAAGTTGAAGGGGCCTGTTACCATTCAAGACCCGTGCAACCTGGTGCGGCTGAGAGGCGCGGGTGAAAAGCTCAGGTACCTTGTCCGTGCAGCGATTGACGGCGACATCATAGAAATGCAGCCTAACCGGGGACACAATTTCTGCTGCAATGGGGGTGGCGGGGGAAACGCCATCGGCCCTCCGTGGAAACGCAACAGATGCGAGGGAGCCCGCGCAAAGGCCGAGCAGATTATGGCGACGGGTTGTCATACGATTATATCGCCGTGCCATAACTGTTACACCAGCGTCAACGACGTATTGAAATTTTACAATCTCGATGGCCATGCCATGTTCATGGATGAATTATTGGCGGCAACGGTCGAAGTCCCTGAGGAATTTCAAGTAGGACAATAAACGGGAAGGAACCATATATGAAGAAAAAGATTTTGTTCGCAGTGATCGGCGTAAGTCTTCTACTCTTCATTGTTGTGGGGCTGAAGGACGGGGTGTATTCATCCAGTGAAGGGCCTACGGGCGTAGCCGTCAAG
>JBFLVX010000207.1:0-2506 GCA_040758255.1 Nitrospirota bacterium | reverse complement strand
GGAGACTTGATAAAGGCAAAGGTTGACCTTGTGCTCGCAAATGATATAACCGCGCCTATTGCGATCAATGAATTCAAAAAAACAGGGGCAAAGCATGTATTCGACAAAGACAGAATCGCCCTGATCCCGGATCACTTCGCTCCGCAGAAGGATATCAAAGCGGCGGAACAATGCAAGATGATCAGAAACTTTTCCAGGGAGAATGATCTCAGTCTCTACTTTGAGGTTGGAAGAATGGGCGTTGAACATGCGCTCCTTCCTGAGCAGGGAATTGTCGTGCCCGGGGATCTGGTCATAGGCGCTGACAGCCACACCTGCACATACGGCGCGCTTGGGGCATTTGCAACAGGCGTGGGTTCTACAGATGTTGCCTCAGCTATGGCTATAGGCGAATGCTGGTTCAAGGTGCCGGAGTCCATGAAGTTTATTTATCATGGAAAACTCAACAGATGGGTCGGGGGTAAGGATTTGATCCTTCACACGATCGGTGATATAGGAGTTGACGGAGCTCTTTACAGGGCGATGGAGTTTGAAGGAGAGACCATAAAATCGCTTCAGATGTACGCAAGGCTTACAATGTGCAATATGGCTATAGAGGCCGGCGGCAAAAACGGCATTATCGTGCCTGATGGGATCACAGAAGAGTATGTGAAAGGCAGGGCCAAGCGGGAATATAAATTTTACTCCTCGGATAAAGACGCAAAATATGTCGAGGTTAGGGATTATGACTGCTCAAAGATTCCTCCTACTGTTGCATGTCCATCGCTTCCTTCAAACACAAAGCCTGCTGCCGAGCTTTCAAATGTAATCATCGATCAGGTTGTGATAGGGTCATGCACCAACGGCCGCATTGAGGACATGAGAGAAGCAGCAGCTATCATCAAAGGCAAAAAGGTTAATCCTAACACAAGGATGATCGTAATTCCGGCCACACAGCAGATATATCTTCAGGCTGTAAAGGAAGGGCTGGCTGAGATATTTGTGAATGCAGAGGCGGTCTTTTCAACCCCGACATGCGGCCCTTGTCTCGGCGGACACATGGGAATTCTGGCAAAAGGCGAGAAGGCCATTGCAACCACAAACAGGAATTTTGTCGGCAGGATGGGACACCCTGAAAGCGAGGTCTATCTCTCAAACCCTGCTGTCGCGGCAGCTTCGGCGATTAAAGGAAGGATAGCCGTTCCAGAGGAGGTGTTATGATCCTGAAAGGAAAGGTCTGGAAGTTCGGCAGGGATATAGATACTGACGCGATCATCCCCGCAAGATATCTAAATACGTCTGACCCTGATGAGCTTGCAAAGCATGTCATGGAGGATGCTGACAGTGAATTTCCTTCTAAGGTGAAGAAAGGCGATATAATAATCGCTGATGCGAATTTCGGGTGCGGCTCTTCAAGGGAACATGCTCCTATAGCGATCAAGGCCGCAGGCATACAGGCGGTTGTCGCAAAGAGCTTTGCGAGAATTTTCTATAGAAATGCATTCAACATCGGCCTTCCGATATTTGAATCTGCTGATGCTTCAAAAATCGCAGAAGGCGATGAGATAGAGATAGACGCGGATAATGGCATTATCAGAAACCTTACAAAAAGCGAGGCGTATAATGCAAACCCTATCCCTCCGTTTATGCAGGAGCTTATCTCTGCAGGCGGTCTGATTGAATGGACAAAAAAGCGGTTAAAAAATAAATAATATTTTTTTATAACGGAGGGCATATGAAGATAGCAGCGGCAGCATTGAGCGTAATACTTCTTGCAGGCACGGTCTACGCGGCAAACAGTATAGTTTTGAAGAATAAGAAGGACAAGGAGAGTTATGCCATCGGTTTGGATATCGGGAAGAATTTTAAAAGCCAGTCAATAGATATTGACCCTGACGTGCTTGTTAAAGGGATAAAGGATGTGCTCTCCGGGAATAAGCCCTTGATGACTGACGAGGAGGTCCAGGCTGTGATGACGGATTTCAGGAAAGAGATGATGGATAAACAGACAGCACGCACAAAGGAAGCCGGGGAAAAGAACAAGAAAGAAGGAGAGGCGTTTCTTGCCGAGAACAAAAAGAAAGATGGAGTAGTGACCCTGCCGAGCGGATTGCAGTATAAAATTGTCACTGATGGCAGCGGCGCAAAACCCAAACCGTCTGATACCGTTACGGTGAATTACAGGGGCACACATATAGACGGAACTGAGTTCGATAGCTCGTATAAGCGGGGACAGCCTGCGTCTTTCAAAGTAAACGGCGTTATTGCAGGATGGACAGAGGCGCTTCAGCTTATGAAGGTAGGCTCAAAATGGCAGCTCGTTATACCGTCTAATCTTGCCTACGGTGAGCGAGGCGCTGGAAGGGACATAGGTCCCAACGAAACCTTGCTATTTGATGTTGAACTGATTTCCATTCAGGAAAATGCAAAGGCTTCAGAGAACAAGGGGAAATAATATCTTCCCACGATATAGACTTCAGAATAATTCTGCAAATGAACAACTGTAAGCGGCAGGTTTGAACCTGCC
>JBFLVX010000206.1:0-2593 GCA_040758255.1 Nitrospirota bacterium | reverse complement strand
GAGCGAGGATGATAGCAAAAAAGCTCTTATCGCAGAGGTATTAAATCAGATAAAGAGGCTCGACAGGACGGTCAAAGATCTTTTGGTGTTTGCAAAATCAAAACCGCTCCATCTTATCCCTTTTAAAATTTATGATGTTATAGAGAAAGCGATGTTCTTTGTGCATCCCGAGGCAGAAAAACAGAATATCACTATTGAGACCGATATTAATAAAGATATTCCTGAAATAATGATGGATCCCGACCAGATGCAGCAGGTGTTTCTGAATCTGATGATAAATGCTCTTCAGGCAATGCCTGAAGGCGGAAAATTAAGCGTCTCAGTCTCTGTAGAAAATTACCATGAAGTCGGAAGTAATATTACCATGGCGCTGAGGACCGAAAAAGTACTGACAGCCAAAATTCAGGATACAGGGGAAGGGATATCGCCTGAAGATATGGAGAACATATTTAAGCCCTTCTTTACAAGAAAGTCAAAGGGCACCGGTCTCGGCCTTTCCATAAGCCAGAAGATTGCAAGAGGGCATGGCGGAGAGATTATCTGTGAAAGCAATAAAGGCAAAGGAACCGTATTTATTATATACTTACCAATACCTATCGAGAATCACAGCACGGTTCTCTGACCTGCCATGAACTATGAGCTAAGAAGGAGGTTTTGATTGAAGGGAAAGATTTTGATCATTGACGATGAAGACCTGATAAGATCGTCAATCAAGCAGCACCTTGAAAAAGACGGGCATGATGTTTTGACTGCCAAGTCAGGCGAGGAAGGGATCAGTATGTTCAGGATAGATCTTCCTGAAATTGTGCTTCTGGACCTCCATATGCCGGGTATAGGCGGGATTGAGACCCTTAAAATAATAAAGGAACTGAACAAGGACGCTGTTGTGATAATTATTAGCGCTCATGGAGATATTGAGACCGCTGTCTCTGCCATAAAGCTGGGGGCTTATGAATTCGTGGAGAAGCCATTTGATCTAAGTATTATCTCAATCCTTGTAAAAAATGCGCTTGAGACGCTTAATCTCAAAAAAGAGGTCACATTTCTCAGAGAAGAACAGCATGACAAGTACAACATCAATAATGTAATCGGCGCGTCACCTGCCATTAAGAATGTCTTGATGTTTGCCGAAAAGATTGCAGAAAGCGATGCCAATACAGTTCTGATTCAGGGAGAGAGCGGGACAGGAAAGACACTGATAGCAAGGGTAATTCATTATCATAGCGCAAGGGCGGATAAGCCGTTTGTTGAGGTTACATGCACTGCTCTTCCGGAGACGCTTGTTGAGAGTGAATTGTTTGGTTATGAAAAGGGTGCCTTCACCGACGCAAAATCATCAAAAAAGGGGCTTTTTGAACTTGCGGACGGCGGGACAGTTTATCTCGACGAGATAGGAGACATGAAGCTCTCCACCCAGTCAAAATTCCTCAAAGTTATAGAAGAGAAGACCTTCAAGAGGATCGGCGGCCTGAAAGATACAAAGGTTGATGTAAGAATTATCGCAACAACCAACAGGAACCTCAAAGAGGAGGTAAAAAACGGGAACTTCAGGGAAGACCTTTATTACAGACTGAACGTGATACCCTTCAAGATACCCCCCTTAAGGGAGAGACGTGAAGATATAATCCCTATCGCCATGCATGTCCTTGACAACCTGAGGAAAGAGACCAGAAAAGATATCATCGGCATTTCAAAAGATGCAAAAGAACTGATGTTGGAATATGGCTGGCCCGGCAATATCAGGGAACTGAAAAACGTTATAGAGAGAATTTTCATTCTGGAGAAGGAAGGCCTTATCCTTCCTGAGCACCTCCCTATGGAAGTCAGAAAAAATAATGGCAAGCCTGATAATGCCAAAGAGGACGATGATTTCCAGTTCAGCCTTCCTAATGATGGCGTATCAATTGAAGATGTAGAAAAAAACTTCATTATTCAGGCGCTAAAGAACACAGGAAACAATCAGACAAAAGCTGCCAAACTGCTGAATCTCACAAGGGATGCCCTCAGATACAGAATGCAGAAATTCGGTCTTATAGAATAGCTGGCAGCTCATGGCCCATAGTTTATGCTTGACTACGAGCTATGAGCTGTCTAAATTTGACAGTGCCGGAAATTATATGTTAAAAATAAAGATGTTATTACGCTTAAATCTGCTTCTTATCGCTGTCTTGAGTTTACTGCTTGCCTCGTGTGCCCCTCCGGCGGAGAAACCCGTTGAACTCTTCTGGCCTATGCCCCCTGATGAGCCGAGAATTAAATGGATAGGATGGATAAGGGGGGAGATCGACGTCATCACAAAAGATTCCAAAGAAAAGCTGCTTGACGCCATTGTCGGTAAAAATACCTCCGGCATTTTCCTTGGAAAACCATATGGCGTTCATGTTGCCGGCGGAAGGATTTTTGTATCTGATACCGGCGCAGGGAAAGTGGCTGTTTTTGATACTGTAAAACAAAAAGCATATTATATCGGGGAAGAAGGTCAGGGCACATTAAGAAAACCGATAGGCGTCTCAACCGATAAAGAAGGGAACATATATGTTACAGATTCTGTTCTGGCGCGTGTTCTTGTTTATGACAAAAACGCTAAGTTCCA
>JBFLVX010000205.1:0-2648 GCA_040758255.1 Nitrospirota bacterium | reverse complement strand
AATAAACCCAATGAACATAACAAACTCAATGAACTAATAAATGGAGGATAAGATGGCAAATACGGTGAAACTGACGATAGACGGCAAAGAGGTTCAGGTTGCCGAAGGCACAAACCTCATCGATGCGGCTGAGACCGCGGGAATACATATACCTAATCTCTGCTATTTAAAAGGCATGCCCGGAATCGGCGCTTGCAGGCTCTGCCTTGTCGAGGTAGAGGGCTCGAAGGCTCCTTTGATAGCCTGCAACACAAAGGTCAAGGAGGGGATGGTTGTAAACAGCCAGACAGAAAAGATTAAAGAGACAAGAAAATTCGTCATCGACCTCATACTCTCCATGCATCCGCTGGACTGCATGACATGCACAAAGGCCGGCGTCTGCAACCTCCAGCAGTATGCCTATGACTTTGAGCTTAAAGAATCTACATTCACAAGGAAAAAATTCGGATTTTCAATTGATGAGGCAAATCCCTTCATCAAACGCGACCCTGATTACTGCATACTCTGCGGAAGGTGCGTGCGCGTTTGCAGGCATCAAGGCACGAATGTGCTCGATTTCATGGGAAGAGGCGTTGGAGCAAAGGTAATCACGGCTAATGACAAGCCCCTTCAGGAATCAGCATGCACATTCTGCGGAAGCTGCGTTGACGCTTGCCCTGTTAATGCCCTTCTCGAGGCCGACAGGTGGAGAAAGGGCCGTGAATGGGAATACGAAAAATCGAGCTCTGTATGCCTTCTCTGCGGAAACGGGTGTGATATTACCGTGAGCACAAAAGAAGGAAGGGTCGCAAAGATAAATTCAGGAGGTGCAGACGGCTCAGTTGAAAAGTATATCTGCGCATACGGAAGGTTTGGGTTTGACTGCATCGAGGCAGAAACAAGGGTTACATCTCCTATGAAAAAGGCCGGGAATGCCCTTCAGGAGACAACATGGGAAGACGCGATCGGTATAGTTGCGGATAAGCTTAAAAAAGCAGGAACAGGAGCAGGATTCATAAGCACTGCAGGGATAATGAACGAGGATGCATTAGTACTCCAGCAGCTTGCCGCAGCGATAAAGACAAAGAACATTGACACGACAGTAAGCCTTTACGCTGATGCTGATTCACTTAAGAACGAGAGCTCTGACATTGATTCAGCAGACTTGATAGTGCTTGCCGGGCTTAACCCGAGCCAGTGGAAAAGGGTATTACCGGCACTCGACGCTTCAGTAAGAAGAAAAGTAAATTCAGGAACAAAACTAATAGTCATAAACTCCGGCGATACGAAGATAGCATCTGTTGCATCACTCGGCCTTAAGGGAGACGAGGCCAAGATACTTTCGGAGATGGCTCAGGGTGTAATCTCCAAGGGCGGAAAGGCTCCGAAAGAGCTTGTCCACGCGCTTGCCTCTGTGGACCCTTCTGATGACGCAATCAAAGGAGCAGAGCTTTTTATGGCTTCAACTAACCCGCTCATCTTCTCCTCCCCAGCACTTTATGATGCAGCGGCAAATCTTTCGCTGATTAAAGGAACCGCAATAGCTGTCCCGATTGAAAGCAATGCAAAAGGTGTTGTGATGATGGGAATAGAGGGAGACGGAAAGTCATACAAAGAGATGGTTGATGAGGGAATGAAGGTCCTCTATGCAATCGGAGAGCTTCCGCTAAACAAAAGGCCTAAGACAGATTTCCTTATAGTCCAGAACTCTCATATGACAGAGCTCGCAAAGCAGGCTGATATCGTGCTTCCTTCAGCAGCATTCCTTGAGGCATCAGGCACGATGATAGATTATATGGGACGGATGAAATGCCTCTGCAAGGCGATAGAGCCCGCGGGAAGCGCAAAACCTCACAGGGAGATATTCATGGCTGTTTCAGAGGCAGCAGGAAAGGCTATAAAAGAGCCAAAGGATACCGACATAAAGAAGGCATTAAAGGCAAAGCCCAAGGTCGCGCTTAAGCCATTCAAGAAAAAAGAGGGCTTTGATGTGAACCCAGAGGAGATGATTGAGTCTATCAATTCCTCAGTTATCAACGGTTCAAGGCTTCTCTGGCTTAAAGAGACTGAAAAAGCAGTAGCGGTCTAAACGTCGTTCCCGCGCAGGCGGGAAACTAGTTCCTATTCCAGTTCAAAAATGAAAGGCTCCGTAAGGGGCCTTTTTATCCTGCCAGCGCCCCTTCCCCACTCAGCCTACAATCTTGTGCAGCAGGGCGCTGATGTCCTGAATGTTGTATGGCTTTTTTATGACAGCGGTGAATCCGTATTTTTCAAATTCAGCCATCACAGGGTCATCTGAATAGCCGCTTGAAACAATAGCCTTAACATGGGGATCAAGCTTCAGGAGCTCACGGATTGTCTCCTTCCCGCCCATGCCCCCCGGGATTGTCATATCAAGTATAACCATGTCATACGGCTTACCGGCCGCCTTCGCCTCTCTGTAAAGCTCAATCGCCGACATCCCGTCCTCTGCCATTACCGCTTCGTATCCAAGCTCGATCAGCATGTTCCCGGTCGCGTCCCTGACAATCTCGTCATCATCCATCAGCAAAATCCTTCCTTTGCCTGATAAAACATTATATTCACCTGTCTCGGCAGATGCTTCCTTTTCAGATGCAGGCAGATAGATATAAAAGGTAGTGCCCTCCCCTTCCGTAGACTCCGCAGTA
>JBFLVX010000204.1:0-2648 GCA_040758255.1 Nitrospirota bacterium | reverse complement strand
TAATACATTAAATAAAAAGGTGTGTAAAGTTCTTTCCTTTGCAGTATCAATTTTATTAAACTTGTGAGAATGTTAAAAAATGCGTAAAGATTTACTGAGTGACCTTAATCCTCAACAGCAAAAGGCGATCAAACATACAGACGGGCCCCTCCTTGTTCTTGCAGGCGCGGGCAGCGGCAAGACAAAGGTAATCACGCACAGATTTGCTTTCCTCACAACCGTGCAGAATGTTCCTCCAGCATCAATTCTTGCCATGACCTTTACAAACAAGGCGGCTCAAGAGATGAAGGATAGAATTCAAAAACTTTTAGGGAAAGATACGGCCGGTCTCTGGGTATCCACATTTCATTCATTCTGCTGCAGGATATTGAGAAGAGAGATTGCCAGCCTTGGCTTTCAGAATAACTTCTGCATATATGATAAAGACGATTCAAGCAAGGTCATACGCTCAATTTTAAAGGAATTCAAGATCCACGAAGCGCTCTATAAGGGTATTTCATCCAGGCTTTCTTCCCTTAAGGCGTCATTGATCGCTCCTGAGCATTTAATTGCCAGAGATGACAGTTACGGTTTCGATGAAAAGTTTGCAAGGGTATATGTTAAGTATCAGGATGATCTCAGAAGAAACAATGCCCTTGATTTTGACGATCTTATAATGTACACCGTTAAGCTCTTTGAAGAACATTCCGGCGTGCTGAAGAAATATCAAAAGGAATTTCCTCATATTATGATTGACGAATTTCAGGATACAAACAGCGCCCAGTACAGGCTGGCAAAACTCATGGCCTCGGGGCGAAAAAACATCTGCGTTGTCGGAGATGATGACCAGAGCATTTACAAATTCAGGGGCGCTGATGTAAGAAATATTCTTGCTTTTGAAAAAGATTTTCCAAAGACCAAGGTTATTAGGCTTGAGCAGAACTACAGGTCTACGCAGAATATACTTGACGCTGCCGGAGGAGTGATAGAACAGAACCCTTCAAGAATGCCCAAGAAACTCTGGACAGATAACGGCAATGGCGAGAAAGTATTTCATTGCACAACAAATAACGAGCGGGAAGAAGCTGCCTATATAGCGCGGACCATAGGTGAACTATATCTTAAAGGCAAATATTCCTATGGAGATTTTGCGATTCTTTACAGGCTGAACCAGCAGTCAATGGCGTTAGAGGAGGCATTTAAGGCCAATGGCCTGCCTTATCACATAGTGGGCGGGATCAGTTTCTATCAAAGAAAAGAGATTAAGGATATTATTTCCTATCTAAAGCTGATTATAAATCCGGATGATTCGGTAAGTCTCAGGAGAATCATCAACTCTCCTCCAAGAGGAATCGGCAGCACAACTATCTCAAAGATAGAGAATGAAGCCGTGAAAAAGGACATAAGCCTTTTTAAGGCGATGCAGCACATTGTTATCAGCAGCGGGTATCCCCCTGCATTCAAGGAAAAGATCAAAGGCTTTGTCAACACAATCGAAGAGCTGAGTGACAGTAAAGACATGGAGCTTTCGGAATTTCTATGGCTGATTCTTGAGAGCACGGGTTATATGAAGTGGATCGGCGAAGAGAGGTCTGAGAACCTTATGGAACTCGTCAACTCTTCGGATGAGATGGATATTAACAGACTTATTGACACCGCGGCGCTTTTCAGCCCTATGGATGAATCCGACAAGACAAGTTCTATCTCGCTCATGACGCTTCACTGTGCCAAAGGACTTGAATTCCCGGTAGTATTTATAGCCGGGCTCGAAGAGGGGCTTATGCCTCATTTCCATGCTGTTAAAAGCTCTGAAGAGCTTCAGGAAGAGCGGAGACTCTTTTATGTGGGGATTACAAGAGCCAAGGAGATGTTATTTCTTACAGGGGCCAAGAAGAGGAGGTTTTACGCCTCTGTACAGGAACAGCAGCCGTCCAGATTTTTAAAAGAGATGCCCTCAGCATGTTACCATTGCATTGAAAAGAGGCCGAGAACCAGCATGATCACAAGCGAAGTAAAACTTCCGGCCGGTTTTTTAAATACCACGCCGTTTGTTACGGGTGTGAGGGTAAGACATCCCAAATGGGGGGTAGGGGTTGTGAGAGACAGCTACGGAGAGACCGATGATGTAAAGGTTATGGTTAATTTCCCGTCTGTCGGAGTAAAGAGGCTTTCCCTGAAATTTGCGCAGCTTCAGAAGATATAAGAATGAATATTGATGATGTTTCATTGCTGTCAAGGCTCAAGCTCTCAGACACGGAGAAGGAGCTTTTTGCCGGACAGTTAGACAAGATTATTGAGTATACAGAGAAGCTGAATGAACTCGATACATCAGGCGTAGAGCCCACTGCGCATATCCTTCCCATGAATAATGTTTTCAGAGAAGACAAGTTGAGAGCTTCCCTGCCTCCGGATAAAGCCCTCCGGAACGCCCCCAGCAGAGACGGCGGTTTTTATAAAGTGCCGAAAATAATAGAGTAACAATTAGGCTCTTGTTGTTTAGACTTTATTATTAAGCTGTCTCCCTAATCCTGCGGACATAAAACTTTCACAAGAGCTAAATTTTCCATTGCAACCTGCCCGTTATTCAGGTATCATATCTCTAATATTTGTTGCAAATCACATAAATATGTGATATATCTTTAATTAGAGAGGCTGATTATGGAATCGCA
>JBFLVX010000203.1:0-2684 GCA_040758255.1 Nitrospirota bacterium | reverse complement strand
AACTTATCAGTACTGACTTTCTGATACTCAACGCCCTTGCCCATGAAGAAGATTTTGACCTCGTCCTTCTGCCCGAGCGCGAAATTAGCGTAACGAATCGCATTCCAACATGTCTCGGCGTCATTGCTGGAGATAACCACTCCAATTCTCATATTAACCTCCTTGAGCCTCAACAACTTTTGTGTATTTTTTGTGAATTATCTTACGATCAAATTCACACATTTCGTTAAACATAGCGTCCTTTTCGGCATCATTAAGATAATTCATACAAGGTAAGAAAAAATGCTTATCCTCTTTCTCGATATGCTTAGGATAAAACTTAACCAGTATTTCCATATTTGAGACTATGTCTTTTAAGGCATCTTTATTACCCTGGACATATTTTTCTTTTGCCTCGACCAGCTTCTTTACATTATTCCTGCCCATTTTATGTTCTTCGATAAGTTCTTGCATAATCCTTTGGTGTTCATCGGACATCTTCTTCTTTACGAGGTCCCTGAACAATATATCTTCCTCTTTCCCGTGATGACACCGATCAGCATAAGTTCTTATAAAATCCACCGCGGTATCAATAAATACTGTATCTACCTTAGCGTCTTTTTTAATTTTCTTCAGCTCACGCCTCATTATGCTTATCATTCGCTCAATGAGCTTGTGCTCAACCATTAATGGACCAACTGGCATCATAATATTTTCCTTCCTTAGGATAATGTAACCCTTTCATTTTTCCGCGACAACGAGCATTTCAAAGTCTTCAGTTGTTAGTTTGTCGTGCCTTGAGAATGCCCCGAGTTTCGCTCCCAAGATATCGATTTTCTTATATCCGAGCGATTTTAAAAGCCAGGTTATTTCACTGGGCACGTAATAACGCTCGTTGCACTTAAGCTCCCTTTTATTGCCGGAATCGTCCTCAAAAACAGCAGTGTTATGATCACGGAAAGTCATCAGATCAAAGGAGCACTCCTTGCACTGGGACTGGCCTTCCTTCTGTGCCGACTTATAGAATTCATTGACAGAATGAAACAGCGGAAACAGTCCGTTTAATGTGGTGAAAATAAGCTTGCCTTTACTTTTAAGCGCTTTTGTTGCTTCTTTTAGGATCTCAAGGTTCATCTCATCTGTTTCCATAAGAGAAAACCCGCCTTCACATAGCATAATTGCCAGATCAAATTCGCCATCAAACGGAAGATTGCGGGCATCTTGTGTTTGGAAGTCGATGGTCACCCCTGCCTCTTGTGCCTTTTCCCTTGCCCTTTTGACCTGATTCTCGGAAAGATCAACACCGGTCACAGTATATCCCCTCCTTGTCAGTTCAATCGCATGGCGGCCGGTACCGCATCCGATGTCGATGATCTTTATAGATTTATCTCGCCCGACCTCCTGCTCAATAAAGTCGCATTCGCCCACAGTGCCCTGAACAAAAGGCTCTTTATCGTATTTGTACGCGTAGTTCTCAAATAATGATTCATACCATTGTTTCATTTCTGTTTACTCCTCCCTGCCTAGAAAGGCAACACCGGCGCAATTCCTTATACGCGCCGGGTGCATCATTCACCAAATAGTTTTTAAATAAGCTACTAAGATAGTCGTATAATACTGCGCCCATTACCCATCCGAAAGTTTGAAGGAATATTATCTTTGATTTCATAGGATATATATTCCTCTCTTTGAAATTTTGGCGCATCCTGAGCAAACGACGAAACCGACGGCCAAGGAGCGCGCCGAAGGACAGCCGCAGGTGCGGATACATACTTTCTTCATCATGGGGGCAGTTTAAGCTTTGCTCGCTTCCTAATGCTTCAGTACCGACAAGGCCGCTTGTAATGCCTTAAGGTCCGCATCGTTTGCAAGCACCAATAACACATCACCATCTTCTATTACCGTAGAGCCGTTCGGCACAATAAACTTATCTTCGCGTGCAATAAGCACAACAAGGGCCTTGGGTGGAACGTTGATAGCAGCAATAGTTTTTCCTATGATATTCGAATTATATGGTACAATTATATCAATAAGTGACGCGTCAATAGCTTCCGAATGCTCAAATTCGATAGGATACTTCTTTTTTGAATCAAGCGGAGCGGCAACTTTGAGTATTTTTGATACAGCCGGAATAGATGTCCCCTGAAGCAGCACAGAGGTTAATACAACAAAAAATACAATATTAAATATCGCATGCGCTTGTGTCACCCCGGCCAGAAGCGGGAATGTCGCTAACACAATCGGCACAGCCCCCCGTAAGCCCACCCAGGATATCATCATTTTTTCTCTAAGCTGGAATTTGGAAGGAAATAAACACAAAAAGATGCTGACAGGGCGCGCAATAAAAATCAGTACCGCAGCTGTCAGTAATCCGCTTCCGATTACCGGAATTATCCGTGAGGGAAACACAAGCAACCCCAGAGTCAAAAACATTGCAATCTGCATTAACCAGGCGATTCCTTCATAAAACCTGACAATTGACCTCTTATTTACAAAATCGCTTCTACTCATCATTAATCCCAGTAAATACACTGCCAGAAATCCGTTCCCTTTAATTAATGAAGTAAGGGAGTATGTAAGAAGTACCAAGGCAATGGTCAAAACCGGGTATAAACCTTCATATTCAAGTTTGCTTTTATTGATGAAAGAAAGGCTTATCTTAGACATAAAATAACCCATCGCTAACCCAACACCCATATTAAGAA
>JBFLVX010000202.1:0-2725 GCA_040758255.1 Nitrospirota bacterium | reverse complement strand
AGGAAAACATGAATAAGCCCCGTCTGCCAGTCATTGCAGTGAATGATATTTATATTAAGTCCTAATGCCTTAACCGACTCTATCACTCCGCGGCTGTAAAAGATAAAGCGCGAGGCATTATCAGTATAATCTCCCTCCGGAGTTCCGTATAATCCGTCTCTGTCAAAAAAATTATCATTCTCTATAAAATATGCGCCGGCGCCTTCAGATGTGCTTCCTTTCCATAACATTCCTTTTTCGATCTCGTTACCGAGAGGTACGCTAATTTCTTTGTTCAGAGGTTTTATCTCCCAATCTTTTGCAGACTGTTTGATCCTTCTGTACAAAGGAAGAATGATGTCAGCATCAACGCCGGCTTTTTTGAGCTCATTGACCAATGTTCCGGCAACATCCGCAAGTCCGCCGGTCTTTGCAAAGGGCACAACTTCTGAAGAAGCTATAAGCGCTTTCATCTCAATATTCTCCAGCCTGATTCTTTATATCTTTGCCTCTCTCATAAATTTTGCCGCCTCTTCAGGCGGGGTAGGGTTGATATAAAAACCAGATCCCCATTCAAAACCTGCCGTGCTTGTCAGCTTAGGCTTTATTTCTATGTGCCAGTGATAATATTCATTTGTCTCTTCTCTGAATGGCGAGGTATGGAGCAACATATTATATGGAGGGTAGTCAAGGGCCTTATCTATCTGCCTGAACGTTTTCTGAAGTATTTGAGCCAGCAGATTGAGTTTTCCATCCGGCATAAAACTGGATTCATGACTTTTAGGCAATATAAGCGTCTCAAAAGGCGACCGCGGGGCAAAAGGGGCTAATGAGATATAATCTTGATTTTCCGAAATTACCCTTTCACCGCTCTTTATCTCTTGGTGTATTATGTCGCAGTATATACAGCGTTCTTTATAGTCATAGTAATGCCGGGCATGTTCTATCTCCTCTTCAACCAGCCTGGGGACAATAGGAAGCGCGATAAGCTGGGAGTGCGTGTGTTCAAGCGTTGCGCCGGCAACTTCACCTTCATTCTTAAAGACAAGGACGTACTTGAATCGTCTGTCTTTTTTAAGGTCTGCTATTCTGTAATGAAAAGCTAAAAGCGCATCTTCAACTGATTTTAAAGGCATTGTTGAAAGGGTAAGGTTATGATCAGGGGACTCAATTATTACCTCATGCGCGCCGATGCCGTTCATCTTATCAAATATGCCGTCGCCAACCCTATTCACCTCTCCTTCCACACGAAGCGCCGGAAATTTATTCGGCACCACTCTTAATGTCCATCCCGGGGTATTCGGGCGACTCCCATCCGGCCTGAAGGCTAAAATTTCAGGCGGCGTAGTATGCTCATTCCCTGTGCAGAAGGCGCAAAACCCGCCTTTTTTTGCATGGGCTCGAACAGCAAAATCCGAAGGCCTCTTTCCCCTCTCAATAGATATTATGACCCATCTTCCTGAGACAGGATCTTTTCTTAATTCAGGCATCAAAACCTCCTAAAAGATAATCAGGCTTAAGTTGCAAAGCAACAAAGGCACACAGGCACATAGTTAAAAACTAAATATGAAAAAAGTTATATTTTTACTTTGTCCCTTTGATACTTTGTGCCTCTGTGCCTGTCTGATTTTTTATATATTATATCACCTCATAAGTTATAATTTCACATGAAACCCTCTTTTCACGCAAAGCTCCTCAACAGCCCTTTTGAAGACCCCATGCTTTATGTAAGATTGCTGAGGGAAGGTAAGGCTCTGCTTTTTGACTCAGGATTTACCGTTAGCCTTTCCGCGAGGGATATTCTCAAGATAACCGATATCTTTGTGTCTCATGCGCATATTGATCATTTTATCGGTTTTGACAGCATACTGAGACTCCATCTTCGCAGAGAAGGCTGTTTGAGACTATACGGCCCGGAAGGTTTTATAAGTTGCGTGAAAGGAAAGCTGAGCAGTTATACATGGAACCTTACCGGAGATTATCCCCTTGTTATTGAGGTATATGAAGTTGATAAGGATATTCTCAGGAAGACGGCCTTCAAGGCTAAAAACTCTTTCATGCCGGAAGATTCAGGGTCAATGCCTTTTAACGGCATCCTTCTTGAAAACTCTTTTTTTAGAATTAAGGGCGCGGAGTTAGACCACCGGATACCCTGTCTTGCGTTCAGTCTTGAGGAGGACTATCATATAAACATTGACGAGGTAAAGCTGAGGGTTCATAATCTTCCGGTCGGTCCATGGTTAGGCGAATTTAAGAAAGCTATTAGGGAGAAGAGAACGGAGAGCGTCTTTACAATAGAGGGAAAGAAATGGGATTTTTCGGAGCTTGCGGAGATTGCAAGCATAACCAGGGGGCAGAAACTCTCCTATATTGTTGATATGCTTGGCAGCGAAGAGAATATAGACAAGGCTGTTGGACTTGCGAAGCATTCTGACGTTCTTTACATAGAGACCTACTTTTTGGATAAAGATAAGGATAGGGCAAAGGAGCGTTTCCATCTTACTGCAAAAGAGGCGGGCAGGATTGCAAGAGAGGCGGAAGTGAAGAGGATGGAGACTTTTCACTTCTCGCCAAAGTATATGGATAATCCTGAGGAGCTTGTAAGGGAGGCTGAGGAGGAGTTCAAAAAAGAGCAAATTTAATCTCTTTAGGTCCAATGCTCTGCGGCTTGCCGCGTCAGAAATTGACTCTGTGAATGTTTTATCCCCTGCTTGCTTGATACAGTGTAATTCCTTAAGTTGACGGC
>JBFLVX010000201.1:0-2755 GCA_040758255.1 Nitrospirota bacterium | reverse complement strand
TTGATTCCGCTTTTTATAAACAGAGATAAAGAGTTAAAAGAGAATGAAGTGCCTGCGCTTAAAAAACTGAAGGACAAGAAGAAGATCATTCTGTTTTCCAATGTGCAGTACCCGTCGCGTGTTTTTGTTATTCTCAGGTCATTGTTATCACAGACTCCTGCTAATGATATCGGTATAGTCATATCCGTATCCGAGACCCCTTCAGCGAAACTTCAGCATTTATTGGAAGAAGCCGGGCATGATATATCCGGTAATATGGTCTTTATCGCTTATGACGATATGAAGCTTCTCTCAAAAGCGTATGGCGTTTCGGACCTGATCGTAAGGCCGATGAGCTGCGACGGCGAGATATTCTTTCTGGATTTTGCCGTATATGTCAGAAGGACGGAGCGTTCGGATAATTATGTGTATTTTCCCGCCAGCCTCGTCTTTGTGAAAGAAGGGGAGACATCAGATCTCTGCGCTTGTTTAATAAGCGATATATTATCGAAGCAGGAAACTCCTCACAAATTGCAGTCTGAAGATTTTTATGCAAAAGTCAGGAAGATGTATGAGGGATGAAGCGCAGCGCGTCCGCTCTTGAAATAATTCCGGCAATTCTTCCTTCACTATTGACAACCGGCACCCTGTTAATATTTTTTTCTGTAAATATATTCGTAATTTCAGATATAGGTGTATCCTCATGGACGGTTAAGGCCGGAGAGTTCATTATATTCTCCGCTTTTTGCCAGAGCATGGGCTGGGGAATATCTCCTCTTTTTTGAAGAAGTTGGACTATGACTCCCATAGATGATTTAACGCCCATGCGGGACAAAAAGTCTTTCTCGGAGATCACGCCAATGACCTTATCTTCTTCATCAACCACTGGAACGCCTGAGATCTCATGATCTGCCATTATCTCCACGATCTGCAATAAAGGGGTGTCTTTCTTTACAGAGATGACATTCTTTGTCATGATCTCTTTTGCCTTGGTAAAATTCATAAGGCGGTCAATTGCGTGCTGGTAAGCAAAACGATAGACTTCCTTGAAATCACCAGTCGTGATATCAACATAACCTTTCATCTTTTTCATCGCTTGCAGGATGTCATCGTCTGAGATGTCAACGTGGCTTCCTGAGAAGTTTTCTTTATTCGGGAGTTTTTTCTTCATTATGTTCTACTCCTCCGTAAAATAATCTGAATCTATTCGTTTAATATCGTAAGTCGCTAATGGATTCACTCCCAAATTATTATCAATCATGAGTTGTGCAAGCCTTTTGCCGTCAATCAGCACTATCTTGCTGTTAATACGTGAAACATAATCATGGGCATCCTGCGAAAACGATGCAGTAGTAATCATAATGCCTTTTCGAGCACGCTGCCCTTCTAAAGCTCCTGCAAACTTCTGGACTTCTGGTCTGCCTACCGTGTTATCCCAACGCTTAGCTTGAATGTAAATAATATCAAGTCCGAGACGGTCTTCCTTAATAATACCGTCAATACCTTCATCTCCACTCTTTCCGATTGCCTTTCCCGCATCATGTCTGCTTCCTCCATAACCCATCTTAACCAGAAGCTCAACAACAAGCTTTTCAAATAGACTTGGTGAGCTTGTCTTGACCTGCTGTAGAAGTTCAATAGCCAGATCATCCCTCAATCTCTGGTATGCAGATTCAAGTGCTTCTTCTGGCGTTGACTCAATAATTTCTTTGGTTTCAATTTCTTCGTCTTCTTTCTTGTGTCGTAATGCTCGAAAATCTTTGAATTCCTGAAACTGATCAAGAAATTGCACGTTTATCTTCTCCGGTTTTTTGCGCAGAACATCAATGCCTTTGTCAGTTATTTTGAAATAGCCACGTCGTGTACTGTCTACAAGCCCAGACTTCTTCAGATATGTTCTTGCCCATCCGACTCTATTAAAGAAAACCTCTTGCTGTCCGCTCGGTAGAAGTTCTTTTTTCTCATCATCGGACAATTGAAACTCTTGCGCAAGAATATCGTTTGCTTCTCGGAGAGAATGTTCAGCCTTGTCCACGGCAAGTTTTAAAAGCGGTAGCATTATTGACTGATAATCAGGAATTGCCATATATCGGAAATCTCCTCTATGACATATTATATAATTTTCTGGATAATATCAGGAATTTCTATCAGGGTCAAGGAAATAAAAATTATTACATGTTGTAACTATCTTGATTTTCACAATCACTTTTGATTCTCAAAAAGCTCCGGCATATCCTTCTTGGCTGAAGCAAGCTTTTTATCATACTCCATATCTCCTTTGCCAAGATAATTGGATATGAGCTTTGAGAAGGCTGATCTCCAGTTTCCGAGGACGGTTCTTATAAGCCATACAGGATTGTAGTTGAGCGCTCTTGTCATGATAAAGAGGAAGACAACAGGCTCAACAAATCTCTTCGTTATAAAATCAAAAAGATTGACGAGCAAAGTGTGAATAAACTTTCTTGATGCTGAGGGCTTATTTAAAAATCTCATAATAGCCCTCGGTATATAGGGCGTTATCCCCAACAGCTTGTTCAGATATGTATTATCTATCTTTACTAAGTACCTGAAGAGATATGCATCCGGGTCTGCGATATTGTCCTTTATCGCCCTTTCAGTAAGCGGTGCGCCGGGGAAGAAGGTGAGGTGTGCAAGAGAAATAATATACGGCCTTTTAAGCCTTGCTATAGCATTGATGGTCTCAATCTCATCATCTTCCGTCTCATACGGATTGTCTACGATCATCTCGTAAAAAGGCGCTGCGCCGGACTCAGAG
>JBFLVX010000200.1:0-2833 GCA_040758255.1 Nitrospirota bacterium | reverse complement strand
GGGATGCAGGCACAATGGGAGTTACAGCACATGCAGTTGCTTACCTGAATTCCTACGATCCGACCGACAAGAGCCTTAATTATCTGGGGGACGTCGGATCAAGCGTATCACAGCCGTTTTCCTTTAAAGTTCCTGCCAATCAGAATTTAGTTCTTGTTGTCAACACGAACAACAGTACTGCTGAAACAGGAACTTACGGCTTTACAATTTCCGGTTTCCCATGCCAGAGCACCGGCTCATGTTCACAACAATGCGCGCACACCATGAACGTGCCCACATCACCTACAAACATCGGCACATTCGCACCCGGCATTTACATGAACTATGATCCGATGACAGCGCGTCCATTCGGGCTTGGAGAGTCAGGAGATACACTTACCGGAAGTTGCTGGCTGCCTTGCTGGAGAAACGGCCACGTAGACATCTATCTTGTGCTTGATGCACCGGCCTATGGAGGCAAATTCATGCTTAGCGAATTTCATCAGTGGCTTCCATTCCCGGCAATGATTCAGCCGTGGATGACTTATACGGATGATGATGTTTATACGGAGCTTTTCTCACTTCAGAAGAGCGGCATACTGCCGGGCAACTATAAATTGGATGTAATAGTAGTGCCGTCAGGGACAGCGGCATCCACTATAGACCAGATAGTGTCAGGAGCTGCAGCAGCGCCTTACTACAAGTGGAGTTTTACAGAGACATTGCCGTAAGGAAGATAAAGTAAGCAAAGAGTAAAATCAGGGGCCGCCAGCTAAAGTCTGGCAGGCCCCTTTTTGTTAGTATCTTCTTTGTCTTTTATCTCGCTATTAAAAAGGAAGTTGATTGTGAAGTATTTTATTGAAAAAAAGAGAGAAGTTTGATAAAGTTATGTCAATTGATAAATTTAGTTCAAAAAAAGGAACGTTTTAATATTCGACTTATATTAAAAAAGGAGGAGATTGGTATGGTCAGTAAGACATTAAAAGCTGTAGTGGTTTTCTGTATGGTTGTACTCTTATCGAGCATGGCTATTGCCGGGGAGCTTGTTATAAACGGAGGGTTTGAAACGGGAGACACAACGGGATGGACCGTGGTCAATGCAGGCAGTGGGAACTTCGGGGTCATGTCGGGAACAACATCCCCGATCAGTTTTTATACGGTTTTGGCGCCTCCCGCCGGTACCTATGCCGCAATGACGGATCAAACAGGGGGTGGTTCGCATATCCTTTATCAGGACATCGCGGTTCCCCTGCATGGGACAACCAATTTCTCTGCCACTATATACTTGCATAATCGGAATACTGATTATATCACCGGCGCTGACCTCAACGCCGGAGGACCGCCAAACCAACAGTTTCGGATGGATATCATGAACCCTATGGCAGCGGTAGACGATGTGGGATCGGGCGTCTTGATGAACGTATACCAGACGCAACCTGGCGATCCTCTCATAAGCGGATATATGCCGATCGCAGCGAATCTTGCGCCCTTTGCAGGACAAACAGTTAGAATGAGATTTGCTGAAGTTGACAACATGTTCTACTTTCAAGCCGGTGTTGACGAGGTCTCTGTACAAAATGTGCAGCCTTCTTGTTCCATCACCATGAACGTGCCCACATCACCTACAAACATCGGCACATTCGCACCCGGTATCTTCATGAGCTATGATCCTATGGTAGCGCGTCCGTTCGGACTTGAAGAGGCAGGAGATATATTAACAGGACGTTTATGGCTGCCCTGCTGGAGAAACGGCCATGTGGACGTCCATCTTGTGCTTGATGAGTCGCCTTATGGTCAATACATGCTGAGCGAATTACATCAGTGGCTTTCATTCCCTGCAAACATTCAGCCGTGGATGACTTATACGGATGATGATGTTTATACGGAGCTTTTCTCTCTTCAGAAGAGCGGCATACTGCCTGGGAACTATAAGCTGGACGTAATAGTTGTGCCGTCAGGGACAGCGGCATCCACTATAGACCAGATAGTGTCAGGGGCTGCTGCAGCGCCTTACTACAAGTGGAGCTTTACAGAGACATTGCCGTAAGGAAATCAGGACTAAGGTGCAGAAATCAGAAGGGCGGCCATTTATGGCCGCCCTTTGTGTATGTATTTTCACTCTCTGCAGGATAGAGAGAAGTGTTGAGCTGTGGTGCAGAGCAGAACAGCTTATTGACTCTTTTGTCCGATTCCTATATATTGATATAGGCATAGGGACACGTTTAAAGGATTAAATAATATGAGGGTACCTTTTTTATTTACAGTCTTATTCTCCGTCATACTGGTAAGCACTCACGCATTGGCGGATAAAACATATACTGTCAGGAAGGGTGACAGCCTTTATAAGATATCCAAAAAGTTTAAGGCCAGTGTTGGGGATATCAGCGAGGCAAATAAACTTGAGTCAAATAAATTGCTTCCCGGGGTAAAATTAATAATTCCCTCAAAAGAAGCCCAAAAAGAAGACATCGCTGAAGTAAATGTATCGCCTTTAATAACCATCCCGTCTGACAATACAAAGGATACCGAAAAAATCAAAGAGATAATCAATTCGCCTGAACCTCAGCGTTCAAAGCTGAAAGAATTCCTGATTTTTGTGGCTCAGCAGACGATCGGGATCCCTTACAGGTTTGGAAGCAATTCCTTTTTGGCGACGGATTGCTCGGGATATGTGCAGAATGTTTTCAGCCTTCTGGGACTAAATCTCCCAAGGAGCGCGCGGGAACAATTTCATATCGGTGAAGCTGTGGAAAAAGAAGACCTTTCCATAGGCGATCTCGTTTTCTTCAGAACCTATGCATCATTCCCGTCACATGTGGGAATTTATCTCGGGAATGATCTCTTCGTACACGCA
>JBFLVX010000199.1:0-2835 GCA_040758255.1 Nitrospirota bacterium | reverse complement strand
ACAGCAGCAGTTCATTTTTCCTGTAGTTCTCGGACTACAGGTAGCTTTAATACATTGTTTTAGTTAAACTAACATAACCGCGCCCAGCATCTTGAAATACTAAATCTGAAATGATCCCATTTAAAGACGACAATCCTTCACGGACATTTCCTTTTGTAACGATTACTTTTATAGTTATAAACACTATTGTTTTTCTGCAACAAATAACATCTTCTTTAAGTCCCAAGGATATTGTCTTTGCGTATGGTGCAATCCCGCATTCTCTTCTGACGCTTACAACCACACAGGCAATTCATCCGGTATTAACTCTCTTTTCGTCAATGTTCATGCACGGCGGGCTTCTCCATCTCGGCTCAAATATGCTTTTCCTTTGGATATTCGGGAACAATATTGAAGACAGATTAGGCCATGTGAGGTTTATAATTTTTTACCTGCTTTGCGGTGTAGTTGCTGCTTATAGCCACGCATTAGCAGAGCAGTCATCACTGGTGCCTATGATCGGGGCAAGCGGGGCCGTGTCTGGGATTCTCGGTGCATATATGATTCTATTCCCGCGCGCAAAGGTGCATACGCTTATTTTTCTGGGCATCTTTGTTCAGGTCGTGAGACTTCCTGCTGTATTTGTAATTGGCCTCTGGATTGTAATACAGTTTCTCAACGGTATGTTAAGCAAGGGGGTTGCAGGACAAAGCGGAGTCGCGTGGTTTGCGCACATAGGAGGCTTCCTTTTCGGGGTCATAATGATAAAGATATTTTTAAAACGTGGAAAATATAGGGGCTAAACCCGGTTGTAACTAAGCAGGCATTTTGAAAATATTAGCCCTGAACATCCATAACTCAAGCATAAGTTGACGGCCATTTTTTAAATTCAATAAAAATCTAAGAAACAACAAGAAATAATCTGTTAATTGCCTTATATCCAGAATTTTACATGTATTTGGTCATTTTATAACCTTGTCATAGAAGTTAATTAATATTATATTAGCACTCTTCGCAAGTGAGTGCTAATAACCACTCAACACTCTTAAAATTATAACAAGAAAGGAGATTCATCCATGAAATTCAAACCGCTTAAGGACAGGGTGCTGGTAAAATATTCCGATGAACCTGAGAGGAGTGCGGGAGGGCTCTACATCCCGGATTCAGCTAAGGAGAAACCTCAAAAAGGCGAGGTGGTAGCAGTAGGGCCAGGCAGGGTAACCGATGACGGCAAGCTTCAGAAGATGGAGATCAAAAAAGGCGACATAGTCCTGTTTGATAAATATTCCGGCTCCAAGATAAACATTGATGATACTGAGTACCTGATAATCAGAGAAGATGATATTCTGGGCATAGTTGCGTAGCAAGAACAATAAAACTAAATTTTAACAAGTTTTTTAAGGAGGTATAAATGGCTAAGCAGTTACTTTTTGATGAAGAAGCAAGAAGGGCGATCCTGAGAGGGGTGACCACACTCAGTGACGCTGTCAAGGCAACATTGGGACCTAAGGGAAGAAACGCGATATTAGATAAAAAATTCGGCGCGCCGACAATCACAAAAGACGGCGTGACAGTAGCCAAGGAGATCGAGCTTAAAGACCCGTATGAGAACATGGGCGCGCAGCTTGTAAGAGAGGTTGCCAGTAAGACCTCTGATGTGGCAGGCGACGGCACAACAACCGCAACCGTGCTTGCATATGCCATCTACAAAGAAGGCATAAAGCATGCTGCCGCCGGGGCAAACACCATGGATATCAAGAGAGGGATAGAGAAATCAGTTGAGGTTGTTGTTAGCGAGCTCAAAAAACTGAGCAAGACAGTTCAGGATAAGAAAGAAATTGCTCAAGTAGGTACAATCTCTGCAAATAATGACGCTGAAATAGGGGAACTTATCTCCGATGCTATGGACAAGGTAGGAAAAGACGGGGTTATCACTGTAGAGGAAGCAAAGAGCATGCAGACAACCCTGGATGTTGTTGAGGGCATGCAGTTTGACAGAGGCTATATCTCTCCATACTTTGTAACAGATGCGGAAAGAATGGAATGTGTCCTTGATGACCCTTTTATTCTTATCCATGAGAAGAAGATAAGCTCGATGAAAGACTTGCTTCCAATTCTTGAACAGACTGCAAAGATGGGCAGGCCTCTTCTTATTATTTCAGAAGAAGTTGAGGGCGAAGCGCTTGCCACACTCGTTGTCAACAAGCTCCGCGGAACGCTTCAGGTAGCTGCTGTTAAGGCACCGGGCTTTGGCGACAGAAGAAAGGCGATGCTTGAAGATATTGCTATACTCACAAACGGAACATTGATTGCAGAAGATCTCGGTATTAAACTTGAAAACATCAAGATATCCGATCTCGGAACAGCAAAAAAGGTGAGCATTGACAAGGAGAACACAACCATAGTTGAAGGCGCAGGCGATAAGGCGAAGATACAGGGCCGTGTAAAGCAGATAAAGGCGCAGATCGATGAGACAACATCCGACTATGACAGGGAAAAACTCCAGGAGAGGCTTGCAAAAATAGTCGGAGGAGTTGCCGTGATCAATGTCGGAGCCGCAACAGAGACAGAGATGAAGGAGAAGAAGGCTCGAGTTGAGGATGCGCTTCATGCAACAAGGGCTGCTGTTGAAGAAGGCATAGTGCCTGGAGGAGGCGTGGCCCTCTTAAGAACATTAAAGGCTTTGGATGAACTGAAACTGAATGCAGACGAGAAGATCGGCGCGGATATTATGAAGAGAGCTCTTGAGGAGCCTATAAGACAGATTGTAGCCAATGCCGGACTTGAAGGTTCTGTAATCGTTGAGAAGGTAAAGTCCAATAAAAACAAAAATTTCGGCTTTGATGCTAACGCAGA
>JBFLVX010000198.1:0-2841 GCA_040758255.1 Nitrospirota bacterium | reverse complement strand
AGGTCGAAGGAAGGGCTTCAAATTAGAATTCAGTTCTTGCCCGGCACATCATTATCAGGAAAGTCCTGGGGCCAAAGCATCTCCTTACTATCAACACCTAATGGATAACTAAAACAATATACATTATAGAGTTTAACCGCGAGCCGCTCTTGTCTGGACGAAATATATCGTAAAGGAATATAGTAAAGCTTCTCCTTGATTGAATTATATCCCGCCTCCTCAGGAGTCATATATTCCCATCCCTTAGGCAATGGCTTTGTTCCGTAAATGCTTTTGCCGACTTGAGACATATACCAAAACGTCATTTCATATGCTGCCTGTTCAATAGATTCCTGTGACCATCCAAGCGTTATTTTCCAAAAATTGGGCTTTATTTCTTCCAGCTTATTCTGGATCGGCAAATCATGGGAGTCATCGACCACAATAATGCGTCCTCTGTCGGTTGTCACTGACTTCCATTTTCTGGATAACTTCCATGTAGAAGGGAACACTATTATTCGTAATACTTTTTTATTATTGATATTGATAGATTCGGGTGAGTACTCCTCTCTCCAGAGATAAAGCCCACCAGCTAACCTAAGAATGTGACGGTCAATTTGATTGGCCAACTTCAGATGACTTTGTCGCATCGATTTAATTTCGCATACGCCTTTGATATCACAGCGTCTTCTCGGTCTGTCCGGCTCGTAATATTTTTCAACAATTAGACCATCTGCGCCCTTTGTAAATCCGCCCCATGAAACTTCACCCTTCCTTGTTCCAGTAATGTTCCGCCGTTCCTTGATTATCTCTCCCCAGTAGAAAAGGAGAGATAATGGCAAATGCCCTTCCTTCTGTAAGTTGTGAATAAGTCCGATGCACGGTTCTATTGCGAGAAGCTCGGCCAATTCGCCCTTGAATCTATTGACCATATGAGAGAAGATAAACTCAACGCAGCTGCCACATTCCGGATCCGAAAGGGTAGTTTTACCATCACAATCCAAAATCTTTGGTTCATCAGGGTTGTGCGGACCAAATTCGAGTAATCTTTTAAACAGTTGCCCTCTCGGATGGTTCTCAATATCTCTGATCGCTGAATCAAGCGATTTCTTAAAAACATCACATATGGTCTTGCCGGGTCCTAATTGGAAGAAAGATGTTTCCAGTCCTGAAGATATTGATGTGTCTATTGATCTTGCGAGACGACTATTGCCTATTATTGATACAATTTTATCGCGTGTCCTATCACTCATTAAACCATCATGGCATTGTGGCTACAAGCCCAGCTACTATATTGGTTTTAACCTCCCCAAAACGGCCTTTCCCCTTCTTTTCACAAGCTGCACCTCTCACACAAATTACATCAACGTTAGTGGGCCATAGCTCAGGCAATTCTTCCTTTGTGATTGAACCAGCGATCCATGCCTCTTTCCCGGCCTTATGACACTTCTTAGCAAATACTTTCAGCTCTCTAGTTGTACAGTAATCAAGTAGCCTTTTTCCAACCGATTTATTAAATGTATCGATAAGTATTCCGTCAGCCTTGATCTCTTTAACCAAAGCAGGTCCTTCCTCGAAAGGGTCAAAATATCTTCTCATGTCTTCATCAAGAAAAACGGCAGGGACGACTTTTTTGTTTCGATAGAATTTCTTGATGGAGCGTACCATCTGGTTGCCAAGGTATACCGCAGGCTTAAAACAAAGCTCAGCCATGCCACACTTAACTATATCTGCACCGGCTGTAGCAACACCAAGTGCCGCCTGACATGATGACGCGCGAACACCGGGTACTTCCCCGATGTTCGTTGAAACAGGGATTCTTTTGTGTGGGCGTCGCTCGAAAAGAACCGTTTCCGTCGGAACTGATTTTCGCTTTTGAAGAGTCTTTTTTCTCAGTGACAGCCTATTTCTCGGCATTAAAATTGTAATATCGTAGCTTATATCGTAAAATGATGACGGCTTCTCTATTAAATGTCCAGGAGCACCAATCGAATAATCGCGGAGAATGCCGTATTTACGCGGCATAAGCATTCCGGGGCTTAGACACCATATCGATGGATAGCTTCCGTTTGATAGACGTCATAGGTTTGTGCCTTCGGGGCAATATTTCCATTTACTCAGAGATTGCAGCCGACGGAAACGGTTCTTTTCGAGCGACGCCCACATTTTGTATCCGGCTTTATTCAATCTGTTCCGAACGGTCATGATATTAAGTGGGTAAGGCGTGCCAAGGGCGGAGGCCGGATATTCGACATCCGCGATATGAGCGCCTCCTTTTATCGCTGCAAGGGCTTCCCTCGGACCCCTAACGCTCACAAGTAATCTCTGCATTACTTCCCCTCCCTTTTCTTTGATCTTATAATCGAGTCCTGCCACTTATCAAACGCCTGTTGGAATTCTACGTATTGTGGTTTCAGTGTCGGTCGGCGCTTATTTTCTATGAAATCGAATAGCTCTGCCTCTGTCTTAAAAACATGGTTCGCTGGCACATAATTATTGCTCGTAAATGGACTGCCACCGCCAATGGGGAGAAGTAAATACCTGTCTTTTCTGTAAGCTCGCGCATGTCCAAGCTCGTCCATCATGCCCGTGCTCAAAGGTGGCATTTTATCATAGGGATGAAAAGCTATTACTGCATCAACTTTTTGAACATCCCAGCGAAGATCGCGGCACACAGTGTAAGAAAAGACTGTCGACTCATGCTCCTTCTCTACGTTGCTCCCGAGTTCAATCGAAGCTGGATCTATAACAACACAATAAGCTCGCATCTTCCATATAAGTGAGTTAATTATTTTCCTGACCTTTTCCGTTGCGACCGTCATTGAATAAGACGCATAAAAAGTAGACACATCTCTTTGCGTC
>JBFLVX010000197.1:0-2892 GCA_040758255.1 Nitrospirota bacterium | reverse complement strand
GTAGCCTTCCCCTTATTGACGAAAAAGTTCGCGTGAACCGCGCTAACCTCCGCATCGCCCCTTCTCATTCCCTTGCATCCCGCAGCATCTATAAGCCTTCCAGCCGCGTCTCCTTCCGGGTTCCTGAATACGCATCCCGCAGACGCCTCGCCAAGAGGCTGTGCAGCGGACTTCTTCCCGATGAACTCTTTTATCCGTGCTGCCACTGCGCCGGGCGCATCTTTTTTTAGAAGTATGTTGGCGCTCAGTATAATCAGATCATTGGAGATGTTTGAACTCCTGTATGTAAACTGAAGCTTGTCCTTGCCTAAAATCATTATCTTTCCTTCCATATTCATGACCGCGACTGATATAAGCACATCTTTTATCTCTGCCCCGAATGATCCAGCATTCATATATACAGCTCCGCCGAAAGAGCCGGGGATTCCCGCAAGAGGCTCTATGCCGGAATAGCCGTTCTCCTTTGCAAAACTCATGAGCTTGCCAAGAGGCACGCCCGCCTCCACAAAGAGCGTTGCAGATTTATCATCACTCCCCTTTGCGAGCCTTATATTCCTGAACGCCTTTAAAGATACGGCTATGCCCCTGAGTCCCGAGTCGCTCACAAGGAGATTCGTCCCTCCTCCAAGAACAAAGACCGGGACCTTCTCCTTCCCCGCCAAAACCAGAAGGTTCTGCAATGACATCGGGTCTTCAGGAAACGCCATGAGGTCAGCAGTCCCGCCTATCTTAAGAGACGTATGAGCCGACATAGGCTCGTCAAGCCTCACCTCGCCCCTGAAACTCTCTTTTATTTTGGATATGAAACTCTGCATTTTTAATATGTTCTTAACACAAAATTACATCTACATAATGCAGATGTTGTGAAGAATTTTATTTTTCGATACCTTCTCCAAGTAAGATTCCGGACAAGCCGGAATGACGGCTTAGATAGTTCGCAGTTTATTGCCGGACTGTCTATTAATAAATTCATCGAGTTAAATAAATTTTTGAACAATGTCTGCATTATGTATTAACTCTTCAACCTCTTAACAACCTCTTCCCCTATCTTCCATACATCGCCTGCGCCGAGAGTCAGCAGTGTATCCCCGCTTTTAAGGCTTTCAATAAGATATGTAGCAACCTCCGCCCTCTCTTTTATATGTTCAACATCCTTCCCGGCATCTCTTATCCCTTTTGATAGAACTTCAGAATTCACGCCGTTTATAGGCCTCTCACCGGCAGCATATATGTCCATCAATACCACCTTGTCAGCGTCAGTGAATGCATCGGAAAATTCAGACATGAGGTCACTCGTCCTTGAATATCTGTGAGGCTGAAAGAGTACGACAAGCCTCCCCTTTTCGCCTCCCGGCCTCCGGCTCAGCGCGGACTTTGCCGCCCTCAGGGTCGCCTTTATCTCTGTCGGGTGATGTCCGTAATCATCAAACACCCTTATCCCTGCGGCAACTCCCTTCAACTCAAATCTCCTCTGCACCCCGCTGAAATCACTTAGCGCAGCCTTTACGCTCTTCATGTCAATCTCAAGCTCAACCGCAACAGCGATCGAGGCGAGACAGTTGCAGACATTATGCGCGCCTATCAGAGGGACTTCAAAAATACCGAGAGACTCTCCGTTCAATACAGCCTTGAATTTTGATTTTAAACCATCCGAGCTTATATCCCTTGCCACAAGGTTCAGCCCCTCGCTAAGGCCGTATGTGAAGAACCTTCTGCGAACTTCCGGCAGAAGCTCCTTTATATACTTGTCATCACCGCAGAGTATGGAGAGGCCGTAAAAAGGCACTTTATTTGCGAATAAAAGGAACGCCTTCTTCACCTCGTAAATATCCTTAAAGAAGTCCATATGCTCCCTGTCAATATTCGTTACTACCGCAATAGTGGGCGCAAGGCGAAGGAATGAGCCGTCGCTCTCATCCGCCTCAGCTACAAGAAATTCTCCCTCACCTAATTTTGCGTTGCTCCCTATGCCCTTTAGCTTCCCTCCGATCACAACTGTTGGGTCAAGCCCGCCTGAAGCTAATACGCTTGCGACAAGTGAGGTCACGGTTGTCTTGCCGTGAGCGCCGGCGATAAGCACGCCATATTTAAGCCTTCCAAGCTCCGCAAGCATCTCGGCCCTCGGTATCACAGGGATGGATCTTTCTTTTGCGGATACAACTTCAGGATTGTCGGCAGAGACCGCTGAAGAGATAACAACAACATGAGCATCTTCTATATTCTCCGCCTTATGCCCGATATTGACGGTGATGCCGAGACTGGACAGCCTCCTCGTGGTCTCAGACTCCTTCATGTCAGAGCCTTTCACGTCATAGCCTAAGTTCTTCAGCACCTCGGCTATGCCGCTCATGCCCACGCCGCCGATACCGACAAAATGTATCCTCTCAAATTTCTTATACATAACAAACCCTAAACATTCTTTTTAATTTTTGACATTATCAAATCAACAACCTTTGTCAGCGCGTCCGAGCTGCCAAGCGATTTGCTCGTCCTCTCCATCTCTCCTATCGCGTCAGGGTCATTCAGGAGATACTTGATAAGATCAGAAAGCGTCTTCCCGTTAAGGTCCCTGTCAAGGATTACCTGGGCCGCGCCTATATCCCAGAGCTTCTTTGCGTTTGACTCCTGATGATGCCCCGCGGCAAACGGATACGGCACAAGTATCACAGCCTTGCCGCACGCGGTCAATTCAGCAAGGGTGGTTGCGCCTGCCCTTGAGATTATCAGGTCTGAGACCGCGTACGCCTCCGGCATTTCATGCGTAAACGGAAGCACGGTCCCCTTAAAGCCTTGTGAATGATAAAAGTCCTTCATAAACTGAAAATCCTTCTCCCCTGTCTGGTGCAGAAACTGTATCTTGTCTTTAAATTCAGTCAGATATGTGAGCGATTC
>JBFLVX010000196.1:0-2918 GCA_040758255.1 Nitrospirota bacterium | reverse complement strand
AGTCAAAGGCATCGAAAAAAGTCGATGCAGACCTTCAAACGAAGGGTTGCGCCTTCCTGCTAAAGGGATCTTTTCCAGCAATGGATCACGTTTCATCATTTTTTATGAATTTTTCAGCAGCCTGTTATATCCTCGCCCCATCGCTTCACATAAGCGGGGGCGGCAACCACGAGCGGATTTCAAACCGGGCTTAATCGCCCTCCGCTTGATGTGGTTGTTGGCTGATTTATAAACCTTTTAATGAAAGGATTACCAATGAAAGATGTATTTACCTGCTGTTCAAAATGTGACAGACCTATTGAGGCGTATGAAGGTGAACCCGATGGACGGTGCCCTTTGCACGGTTATGAATGGAGAAAACAAGGCGACATTAATGACGGGGCGATGAAAGAGGCTATGCACTTAGTTTCCGGTGATCTGATAATAGGTGGATCTACACTTGAAGACCGTATCTCACGATATATCATGAGAGAGAGACGGACGCCGTATCTCCAATATGCAACAGATGAGGAATTATTGAGGGAAATTCAAAAGCGAATAAACAGCAAGAAGGCGGATATATCTTGATTATAGCCAACGATGTCTTTCAGCCGCCGGGGCGCAGGCCTTAAACTGAAAACGAAAAGCGGTTATTCCCGGTCGGCTGGAAAGGTGTGTTCTGTGGTCTTTCATTTTCTAATTGCCTTGCCGTTATTATGTCGTGGCATTTGCTTCTCTGGCTCGGCGAGCTATCCGCCAGTGAATAAGGAATACAACTGCATCGATCAGAATAATTATTGCAGTTTTTGTTAACCCCTGAAAGCCGCCGCGACGCTCCGATATGACCGCCAATCTATAACCTTCATTTCTTTCTTTTGTTAATTCATCCTCTGATGGCCTTTTCATCTCTTTGTCTTTATTTTGATAATCATTAACCTTGCTTAGCCAATAGGCATCGTTGCTTTGATATCTATTATATTGGTATGGATTCATTGTAAATTCCGGATTTGCTATTTCAACGACACTATACATTGCGACGCCCAGTGAAATGACAAAGCAGACCATTGTTGCAAAACAGACGGCTAAGGCATAAATTTCAAGCAGTGATTTTTTCAATTTTCCCTCCTATTTGTTTTCATATTTGACACAGAACAGGGGCCGCTGAGCGACTGCGACGGAGGCGGGAAGCCCACGCTGTTGTGGGCTGGTAGCCTGTAGGAGCAGTGCGCTCCAGTGGCTTGATGGGCGGCCTCTATCAGAGGGCGCACAGCGAGACGCTGGAAGGAGCGCAAGCTCAGCGGCCCCTGATGGGGCGAGACCTCCTTATTGTCGTTCATGTCCCTGACCATTGTTTTTCTGTTATTGTGGGCAGGGACATTTTTATATCCTCGCCCCATCAATTACTGTACCCTAAGGGTATTTTCCATTTCATGAGAAGAATCATACCACAGGAGATGAAGAATATATATTGAAAAATCAAAACAAATGGAATAAGATGAAATGGTATTTGCTGTTATTAAAGATGAAAGGTAAGGATGGTAATTTATGGGTAATTTGGCAGACCACCTCAAAGAGTCTCTTCCGGAGTTCCAGAAATTCCTTAAGGATAAGAAACTTGCCCCTGAGAAGAATATCCCTTTTTTGGCGTACTGGGTCAGCAGGTTTATGTCTTTCAGCAGGAAAAAGGACCTTTCAACTGCCGATTATAATGAAGCCTCGATGATTGAATTTCTCGATGCATTAAGGGCAGATGAAAAGGTGCTTGATTGGCAGCCCCGTCAGGCAGACGATGCGCTGAAACTTTACTATTTCCATTTTCTCGGGCAGGGAGCGGCAAAGCTCAGTGCTGCATTGAAAGAAGCGGACACTGACGCTGCACTTGCCGAGGTGAAGCGCCTGATCCGCCTCAGACATTACTCGTACAGCACAGAGCGTACATACCTGCACTGGATTACGCGTTTTCTTTCTTATGCGCTTGACGGTGAAAAGCAGCCAGCGGACCTCGCATCTTCCGACTTCAAGGATTTTCTGAGTCATCTTGCAATGAAACAGAGGGTATCTGCGTCAACACAGAACCAGGCATTCAACGCAGTGTTATTCTTGTATCGCAATGTGCTGGGCAAGGAGCCTTCAGATATTGCTGATACAGTCAGGGCTAAGCGCGGGCAGAAGCTGCCGGCGGTTTTCACCGTTGAGGAGATAAAACAGCTGCTTTTGTCATTAGAGGCACCATACAGGCTTATTGTTGAACTTCTTTATGGCTCCGGCCTGCGGCTTATGGAACTTGCGAGGCTGCGCGTGAAGGACATTGATTTTGCGGCTAGTACTATATTCGTCAGAAGCGGCAAGGGCGACAAGGATCGCTCGACGGTGCTGCCTGCTGCAGTTGTTGATCGCCTGAGGGAGCACCTTAAGGCCGTCAAAGAGTTGCATGATAAAGATCTGGCTGCCGGATACGGCGAGGTTCATATGCCGGATGCGCTTGGTCGCAAATATCCAAATGCCGGCAGGGAATGGGCATGGCAATACGTCTTTCCTTCAATGAGATTGTCTGTTGATCCGCGAACCGGCAGGATAGGGCGGCATCACATTAGCGACAACCCCATACAGGAGGCAGTAAAGAAGGCTATTCAAAAGGCCAAAATCCATAAGCATGCATCTGTCCACACCCTGCGCCACAGTTTTGCCACCCACTTATTGCAGGCCGGGGTCAATATCAGGGAGGTGCAGAGCCTGCTCGGCCACAAGAATCTCGAGACGACCATGATCTATACCCATGTGCTCAGGAATATGTCGAACGCGCCGAAAAGTCCTCTGGACAGTCTTTATTCTTCAGACGAGTGACATCTGCTGCATCAGGGCCTGCCTCACCCGCGGAGAATCCGGACTCTTTTTTGCGGGCTACCGCCGATGGCTGCCCCTCCTGCTGCAGCGCTCAG
>JBFLVX010000195.1:0-2952 GCA_040758255.1 Nitrospirota bacterium | reverse complement strand
GAAATCCGGCCCCCCATGCCTTTACGCCCCCTGCCCTGAAGGAGAATATACCTGCGGGAAGATAAAAGAGGTCAGAAAAAAAATACGGAGCTAAAAAGTCAGAGTAGTAATATAAGTTTCAACCCTCGCAAATAGCCCGCAAGTTTGATCCAAAGCTGCCCCTCATTCGCCTAAGTTCTATGTTTCTTGACAAGTTGAATACTTCTTCATTCACTTTTAAAAGTTCCTGAAATGGTGTAGATTATAACCAGTCTTTTATAATGAAAAAAGACATAACGGTTCGCTTTTTATTCCATGATGGGGTTATGGACGAATCTAAGCTCAGATATGCCTAATGTTAGACACAACAGGAGGTTCAAAGATGACATTAAAAAATATATTTGTCTTTATATTTTCTTTTATTGCAATATTCCCTTTTGTAGTTTATGGCGACGATAATCAAATTCATTCTTTGATTCCTAAATTAGAGCAGTCCACAATAATGATTTTTGTCTACCAAACGGTAGATGGGAAAGAGAAAGCAGTGCCTCTTGGGTCAGGCTTTATTGCTACTGAAGATGGACTAGTAATTACCGCCAATCATGTCGTCCGCAAAGACGGCAATGAAGGCATCTTTATTGAAAAAGATAAAGATGGAAAGGTACTTAAGGCTGAAATTAAGTATCGTGACGAAATTAACTGTAAGCTTCCAAACAATAAAATATATAAATTACGAGTTTTATCTGACAAGGAACTTCTGAGAGAAAACAACGCATTTGACTATGATTATGCAATTTTGAAAATTATTGATATGACAGATAGTTTTAATTATTTAGAAATGGGTGATTATTCTACAATGCAAGTCGGTGACAGCCTTTTATTTGCCGGTTTCCCACTATATAGCCCAAACCTTATTATCCATAATGGAATGGTTTCGTCAAAATATTCAAGCGCCGCATTCGGCAATAATAAAAAGCTAGAAGAAATCATTCAAATTGATGGCTCTATTAATAAAGGCAATTCTGGTGGTCCAGTTCTTGATATTAAGACAGGAAAGGTTGTCGGAATAATTAATACACGTTACGTCGGTATTACACCTAAGATGGATGACCTACGGAAAAAGATAGCTGCACAAGGTAGCCTCGCTAAAATAGTGGAAATCTATGGTGTTAGCCCGATGGATGCAATTTTAGAGTTGATAAATATCATGGATGCTACAATGAACGTTGGGATAGGCCAAGCGGTATCCATAAACTATATTAAAGAGGACAAAAATCTAACAAGAGCCACTCCGCCTAACAACAGGCCAAAAGATTGACATCGAAATACTATCGCACCTCTTTCGGTTTTTGAAAGTTATTACCACTATCAATCATCAATTTATCCGATGCCTAAAATTGAAGAGTAGCAGATGTTAGCATCAAAAAACTCTTGCTTTAACAATCCTCAAAAATATATCCTAATCTCATGTCATACGTAATAGCATTTGCAGGCAAAGGCGGGACTGGCAAGACAACTATTGCAGGCCTCACAATAAGATACCTCGTAGAAAAAAGGGGAAAGCCTGTTCTCGCTGTTGACGCAGACAGCAACGCGTGTCTTAACGAAGCTCTCGGCGTGCATGTTCACGCAACAATAGGCGGCCTGCGCGAAGAGTCTCTTGAAACAATCCGTTCAGGCGCCAACCGTCCCGGCGGCATGAGCTCAGAACAGCTCTTTGATTACCAGGTCCAGCAGTCCATCATTGAATCAAAAGGTTTTGACCTTCTTGTGATGGGAAGACCGGAAGGCCCCGGATGTTACTGCGCTGCCAACAATATAATCAGGAAGTACACCGATAAGCTATCTGATGATTATAACTATGTTGTGCTGGACAACGAGGCAGGCATGGAACATATGAGCAGGAGAACCACGCACAAAGTTGACCTCCTCTTTATTATCAGCGATCCCACGAAGAAAGGCATTCAGACCGCAAAGCGGATAAACACCCTGATTGACGACCTTAAGCTTGAGATTGCTAAGCGTATTCTTATAGTGAACAAAGTAATGGAGACTGATTTAACTGATGTTGAGAATATGATAAAAGAGATAGACTTTCCTGTTAAGAATGTCTTCAATGTGCCTCAGGATGAGAATATCGCCAAGCTTGATCTCACAGGAAAGCCGGTCTTTGATCTGCCGCCTGATTCAAAAGCTGTAAAGGGAATCTTCGGCATTTTAGATAAACTTAACATTCCTTAAATAGTTGTTAAGGCTGTCATTCCGGCAGGTTCCCCGCTCACTGTATTCGGGGACAGGCTCCATCCGGAATCTATCAGTTCAATGTTTTTTTCAGAAATTCTAACCACAGGTTAAATCAAGCTGTTATATTTTGCGGTTAACGAAAATGACTACATTTTATAGGCACGATCGTGCGGACCCATGTCAACAAATTTAATGGTGTCATCCACACATAAGCGACAGTCTCCACAAAGAACCGCATTGTCATCACCCTTTTTTCTGCATGCCTTGCAATAAAGGTATATGATCAGGAATGTTTTCTTGACCGGACAACTATAATATCCTCTGAAATTTCCTTTCAATGGCTCTCCCATAGCAAGAGGATGTTCCAGTATCATGTCCACCTTCTTCTGCACGGCCTTTCTCAACGAGGCGTGTTTTTGCAATGACTTTGCAAAACTGTCACTGAAGAGGACTTTCAACGAAAGACCTCATCGTAACTGTGCCATTTCATCTTGCCTGAGCGAATTTTTGAAACAGTATCCAAAAGGCTTTCTTTGAAATCAGGATCAGACAGGATCATTTCCGTTGGATCATTTCTCTTGATCCGTTTTAGATTCAGTATGAATTGCCCTACGATTTCAGATACAGTAGTGCGCTGCTCTTCTGCGTAAAGTTTTGCGAACTCAATAAGGTCTTTGTCCAATGTTATGTTGATCTTTGTCTTCTGCATAGTTTCTTGCCTCCCTCCCT
>JBFLVX010000194.1:0-2985 GCA_040758255.1 Nitrospirota bacterium | reverse complement strand
CAAAGGCATCGAAAAAAGTCGATGCAGACCTTCAAACGAAGGGTTGCGCCTTCCTGCTAAAGGGATCTTTTCCAGCAATGGATCACGTTTCATCATTTTTTATGAATTTTTCAGCAGCCTGTTAAATGACTGAGAATTCTATAAGAATTGTGCTCTCATCGGTTTATCTATTGCTTAATCTTGCTATTTTAATATTGGGGCTGTTCTTGTTAAGAACGGCTATTGGAAAGTCATCCAAATTGGTCGATCCAACAGATAAGTATCTATATTTGTTTCCCGGACTTGAATTCTTCAAGAGATCAACCATCATAAAGTTTTTTAGAATCTGGTATTTTGCTATGGGTGTATTTCTGATAGTTATTTCTATATTCATGATGATTTATTTGATTGCCGATTATCAGTATACTAGTAGAATATTAGGGACATCCTATAGTGTCTCCTGTCAAGGGGAGAAGATAACGATAGTGTCAAGTATTTTTCGCACTTTCATCAGATGACCTGAATCCAGTTTTCCCTTTAAGCCGCGATGTCCCTGATCTCCTCCTCAAGTCGATCCATTTTCAGATATTATAAGAAAGTTAGGGACATCCTATAGTGCCTCCTGTCAAGGGGAGAAGACAACTCCATTCAAATCAATAAGATAGTTTTACGCCAGATTTTGAGGACAAACGATGCCTCCTCGTTTTTGTAAACGATTGAGTTGCCTCATGACGCTTTCTCTCATTTTATTAGGCGAACCTGATCCCTGATCGTTACGATTATCCGGCGTGCGCTTGCCGCCTATCATCCCTTATCCAGATTCTCAAGTTCAATGAGAGGCCCTGCATTGTCCCCCACGAGGTCATGCGCCTCAACGTTGTTTTGCTCGGGCTCTCCGCGTCGAAATCGATTTTACGGGGCTTCCTGATCGAAAACGGCTTCGCAGGAAGCACTCAGTTGAGTTATTTCTATCCGGCTAATACCTGGCTACCCCCTTTACTCAGATATGATGGATCGAATAGTTCCTTTTTCTTCATCAAGGTCCAGGCGATGACCAAAAGTTTTGCAGCCAGCTTCACGCGCATCTTTGTGTTGATCCCCTTTTCCCTCTGCCGGCCTCTGAGCTTGTTGGTGTAATACGTCATAAAGCCTTTATTCCTGAGTGAGGCAATGAGAGCTGCCTGATAAAGGGCATAGCGAAGATCGGCCTTTCCCTGCTTGGATATGACCGGCGTAGCATTCTGAGATGTCTTGCCGCTGCGTTGAGCGCAAAGATCGAAGCCGGCCATTTTCAGGATCTGCTTGCAGCTTGCAAAGCGACAAGCACAACCTATTGCCCCAAGAACTTTTGAGGAGACATCCGGCCCGAATCCGGGAATGCTTAACAGGCACTGGTATTCAGGAAACTGCATGCACAGCCCCTCGATCTTATCTTCCACCGCTTTGATCATCTCTCTGACCTGATGAAGTTTGGATACCATTACCTGCGCCTCAAACGGCACTGCGTCACCCACAGGACAGCCGATGGACTCAGGGGCCATGCGCCAGATTGCCGAGAGCTGCTTTTGCTGGGGCATACCCAGCCTGCCTGGAGCAACGCGCCTGCGGAATTCTTCGAATTCCATCCCGGCGATTATCGAAGGATCAAGACAGCGTCCTACTACTGCCAGGCTTGTCGCCGAGCGGAAGTGCCGGTCCATTTCCGGGAAATACTGGGCCAGAAGCTGATTGCGTATCCGAACCCGAAGGCTGTGTTCCTCTTTCTTGAGTCTCCTTTTTAAAGAAAGAAGGCCTCTCAGGTCTCGAACCTTCATATCCGGATAATCATAGTAGAGACATTTGCCCTGTGAGATGAGATCGGCCACGTTTGCAGAATCCTTGGTGTCGTGCTTGTCCCATCTGCCGTCCAGAAGCGGCCGATTGTTCTTTACTGCCGCTGCCGATACCAAAACCACCAAATGTCCGTATTTGATGAGATGCGCACCCAGCGGTTTATGGTAATTGGCCGTCGGTTCAACTCCAAAGACTACTTGAGACAGGTTATGCTGAACCTTAAGCGCCTCTGTCAGCGTGAGCAACTTTTGGAATCCTTCAATCGTGTTGTCAAAGACCAATCCCTTGTGCAACGTCCTGCCGGTCGCCGTCCCAAAAAAGGCATTATGCCTCTCCTTGGCCACATCGATGCCTACAACCAAATGCCGATCCGATCCGCGAATTTCCTTTTTGAGTTGCCGAAACTCCAAAAGTCTGATACCATGAATCTCATCCATAGAAACCTCCTGTTACAAGAATTCTGTTTCTCCATAAACGTATTCTTGCAGGAGGTTTCTATTTTGGATAGCCTACAAATGCAGTCTCCCTTATGCTTTAATGGGAAAGTCTGTCCTCTTGTTCTATCCATATATAACGGTGATGAATTGGTTAACTTGTTCGCTAACCTGTTCCTATTTCATCTGAGGGGAGCAATTCCATTCGTATTCCACATTCCCGGCAAAAGCCCATTTGCGCCGACTCCTGTGAGAAGTAGGTCATTTCCTTATTAGCAAGCAATTTTGAGGCATCTTCTGGGATCCAGAAAGGTGAGGCTTTGAAAAAAGGAGCCATAGGTTGGCCAAAAGGGCCAACAATCAGGCCCTGTCGTACAGGCATGAAGGGAGACGGGTCCGCAGGGATGACTGAGTGCCAGGGTCATGCTGCCGGTGCTCCTCTGAATCGCAGGGATATGGAGGGACGCTGCCTTTTAACAAGGCAGCAGGACGACTGACGACCTATGTGCGATACTCTGCATTGATGCGGACGTAGTCTTCAGAGAAGTCGCAGGTGAGGACCTTTGCAGACGCTGTGCCGGCATGGAGGTCGATGGTGATCTTCAGTTCCTTCTTCCTGATCTCTTCAGTGGCCTGCCGGTCCCTGTTGTTCATCACGCCGTTCTTTACGACCTGTACCCGGTTGAAGAAGATGTCGGTCTTTTCCGGGTTGAAACGGGCCTTTGAATAGCCCGCTGCC
>JBFLVX010000193.1:0-3004 GCA_040758255.1 Nitrospirota bacterium | reverse complement strand
ATATGGTCCTGTACGTAAACGGCATTCCTCTGGTAAATATCGAGTGCAAAAATCCCGCGAGCTTCTCTGAAGACTGGACTAATGCCTACAACGACATTAAGGCCTATGAAGAGGCCATTCCCGAACTGTACAAGTATATACAAATTGGAGCGGCAATAGCGGAGACCGCCAGATATTTTCCCATTGTCTCATGGCAGAAAGAAGACATACGCACAGAAGAATGGAAAACCGACGATACTAAAAATCCGCTTGATGCGCTTCTTCAAATGCTGTCAGGTGAAACACTGCTTGATATTATCAGGAACTTCATTTTTTACAGAATAGAATTCGGCAAAGCCACAAAGGTCATTACCAGATACATGCAGTACAGGGCTGTTAACCGGATATTCCGGAGAGTCATTGATAACCTTGAAGGCAGAGAAATCAAGAAGAAAGGTCTCATTTGGCACTGGCAGGGATCAGGTAAAACATTGGAGATGATCTTTGCCGCATACAAATTATATCACCATAGGATTTTGGAGAACCCCTCTGTATTTCTTATTGTTGACAGGACTGAACTTGAAGAACAACTTGGCAGGGAATTTAACGCGCTTGATATTACAAAGCCTGACGTCATCAGCTCCATTCATGGATTGAGACAGGTATTAAAACATGACGGATATAAGGGTAAAAGAGGCATTATGATTACCCTTATTCATAAGTTCAGGCCAGAAGAGCTTGCTGAAGTTGACGGGGAAATGAAGAACCTGTCATTGACTCAGGAGACGCTGACGACAAGACGAAACGTTATTGCATTTGTCGACGAAGGGCACAGGACCCAGTACGGAGACCTTGCAGCCCAGATGAAGAGCATTCTTGGAGAAGATACAACGTTCTTTTTCGCCTTCACCGGAACGCCGATCTCCAAACCGGAGCGCGGAGTTGACACATATACCGAATTCAGTTATCCGCCCGAAGAAACCTATCTTGACAAGTATTTTATAACCGAGTCCTGGAAGGATGGCTTTACCGAGCGAATAGCGTATCAGCCGGCGCTTGCAGATAGAGAGGGAGTAACGCTGAAAAAAGACATGCTTGACGCCTTCCTTAAAGAGAAATATCAGGAGATTCCGGACAATATCCGTAGCTCCGTTGAAGAAGGAATCCGGGAGAAGCTTAACATTATCAAAATATACCTTGAGAACCCCGACAGGATTGAAATTACAGCCAGACATATAGCCGAACATTTCAAAAAGAATCTTGACGGTAAATTTAAAGCGTTGATTACAGCGGTTAGTAAAGATGCGTGCGTTACGTATAAGAGGGCGCTGGATAAATTACTGCCTCCTGAATATACGGAAGTGATTATGAGTTATGACGACAAGGGTGATTCGACCGCAATTAAAAAGTTTAAGCAGGAATTAATCAAAAGGCATAAAGGCAAGGATGTCCACGATATCAAGAGAGATGTAGTTGATAATTTCAAGGAAGAGGAATATCCCAAGCTACTCATTGTCAAGGATATGCTGCTGACCGGATTCGATTCCCCGATATTGCAGACATTATATCTGGACCAGCCATTGAAGGAGCACAGGCTGTTACAGGCAATTGCTCGTACAAACAGGCCGTATAAAGGGATAAAAGAAGCCGGACTTATTGTTGATTACATCGGGATACTGAAAGACTTCCATAAAGCATTTGAGATATACAGCAGGGAAGAAATAAAAGGCGTCCTTCACAGCATTGAAGAATTAAAAGAGGACTTTATTGACAGGATTCAGGGAATCAGGGAGGTATTCAAAGACATCCCCAAAGATAAACACGACAGGGGAACATTGCTTAAAGCAATTGAAGTGTTGACTTCGGATGACGTGTTGAGCAAGAAATTCCTTCAGGACTATAAGGAGTTGAGAAGACTTTTTGAAATGCTGGGGTCTGATGTTATCAAGGCGCATATGGCCGAGGAATATGGCTGGATAAGTCAGATATACGCTCACTATACAAAATCCGTCCTGTCAAAAAAGGGGGAAGAAAAGCTTTATATCGAGAAGTATTTTAAAAAGACGGTTGAGTTTATACACAAAACAACGGAGTTGAAGCAATTGGATGATGCCCTGCCTGTCATTGAATTTAATGAACACTATATTCATGCATTGGAAGAAAAGGTCAGGAGCAAAGAAGAAAGGGCTGCCAATCTTGTTTTTACGCTCAACAGATTTGTCTTGGTAGACAGAAATAAAAATACCATCTATGAATCCGTGTGCGGGCGGGTTGAGAAATTATTAAAGCTGTGGAAGCAGAGGACAAAGAACTTTGAAGAAATCTATAAGGAAGGGCTGGCGATATGGGATGAGTTGATGTCTATCAGCGAACGGCAGAAGCAGCTTGGGCTGGATGATATCCCTTATAACTTCCTCCTGATACTCGAAAGCGAACTCGGCAAAGAGAATGATTTCATTGAAGACGTTAAAGAGCTTTATGACCTGCTTGATGAGCAGATATCCCTCAAGAGCAGAAAATTCCCTAACTGGTCTGCTCAGACGACCGTGAGAAAGAATGTGGAAAAGACAATCCGCAAGTATGTGAGAAGATATGTCAGAGAACATGGCATCAGACTTGAGGAGATGGAAAGGATATTTAGCCGCCTGCTCGATTGTGTGATAAAAAATGCATAAGATCATAACGATACAAAACAAGACAATCAGATATACAACGGATTACAGGAACGTAAAACACCCGCGCCTGGAATTTAAGACAGGGAAGCTGCTTCTAATAGTTCCCCAAAACTGGAAAGAGCACGAAAGTGAGCTGCTCAAAAAACATGAGACATGGATTTACAGGAAGCATTCCGAGATAACAAAAGCCTTGTCCGGGACCAGAAAGAAAAAACTGAATAGAGAGAGAAGTGAAGAGGCATTGAAGGCATATGTCAGACAGTACACCTCAAAATATTTTGATGAACTTAAGGTACCTGCCAGAGCGCTCAGATTCCGCCAAATGAAATCAAAATGGGCAAGCTGCACAT
>JBFLVX010000192.1:0-3022 GCA_040758255.1 Nitrospirota bacterium | reverse complement strand
CATGGGCTGAATGTGGCGCCTTTTGTTGTTGTCAATAAAAAGTCAAAGCAGAGGGGACAGAAGAAGGGCGACTCTCAGACGCAGGCATTTGAATTCTCATTCCCCCGTGTTGTGAAGCCTGTGGCAGAGGGTTCGAGCATCGGGATACGCATTGTAAAGGAGGAGGCTGAGATGGCAGGCGCTTTGGAGAACGCCTTCTCTTTCGGCGATAAGGCTCTCGTTGAGAAGTTTATCGAAGGGAAAGAGGTGCATGTCGGGATACTTGGTGACAGGGTTTTAGGCGGCGTTGAGGTAAGGCCCTCGCTGGAATTTTACAACTATGAAGCCAAGTACACTTCAGGTCTGACTGAATATGTAATCCCGCCGGAGATTGACGGCGCGGTATATGATAAGACAAAGGAGATGGCGCTGACTGCCCACAACGCACTTGGATGCTCCGGCGCGAGCAGGGCGGATTTCATAATCGCCCCGAATGGAGCCCCTTACATACTTGAGGTGAATACCTTACCGGGGATGACAGGGACGAGCCTCCTGCCAAAGATAGCCGCGCATGCGGGTATAAGCTTTAAAGAACTTATAGAGGAGATAATAAAGATTGCGGTCAACAAATAACAAAAGGGTAAAGATCAGCGGAAAGAGGAACGGGAAGCAATCCCCGCACCAGCGCAGCAGCAAGATGCTCCTTTTCCTTAAAGGGGGGGCTCTCATTCTCTCTCTAATTATCTTTATTCTGGGCATCGCTTTTGCGGTGAATCTCTCGGCGCATAACCTGAATGTTAATGATATAGAGGTCTCCGGCAATTATCATCTGAGCAAAGAGGATGTGATAAGGCATCTGAATATAAACAGAGGGACAAACCTTCTGACTCTCGAGCTAAATGTTGTGGAGGCGAGGCTCAGGAGCAATCCGTGGATAAAAGATGTCTCTTTAAGGAAGCAGATGCCTGATACACTCATGATAAAGATAAAGGAGGCTGCTCCAAAGGCGCTCCTCTATCAAAACAGCAGCACCTTTCTCGTAGAAGAAGAGGGGAATATGCTTGAAGAGGTTATGAATGAAGGCACCGCGTTCCTGCCGGTCATCAGGAGCGACAGCGCCGAAAAGAATAAGAAAGAGATTAAGGAGGCGATTCAGCTCATAGACGCGCTTGATAAGAAGGGGGTCCTTTCAAGCAGAGAGTCTGTGGAGATAAGGCTCAATTCATACGGGCCTGATATGGTGGTGGATGGGGCGGTCATAAAGGTTGGTTATGGCAATTACATGGAGAAACTCGCCCGATGGGAGGAGCTTGAGCCTGAGGTCAGTAAATTGGGCCCGACAAGTTATATAGATCTGCGGTTTCGGGACAGGCTGATAGTGAAGCCGCTTCAGCCTGCGGAGGTTGCGGAGGCAAAAGCGGTGAAGGCATCAGCAGCCGCGCAGACAGGGAAGCCGTCAGAATCCGTAAAGACGGCAAAATTAGAAGGAACAGCAACGGCAGCAAAACCGGCTGAGACGGCCAAGACGATCAAGCCTGCCGAGCCTCCGAAGACAACCGCTACAGTAAAGCCTGTGGAGACTGCCAAGAAAACAAAGCCGGCAAAAAAGAGTAAGAAAGCAAAACGGCCCAAAAAGGCGAAGAAATAATATTATGGGATTTTTTTCAAAAACACAGGACAAAAGCGGCGAGTTCATAATCGGGCTCGATGCAGGCACAACAAAGGTGTGCGTTATTGTCGGGGAAGTAAAGGACGGCGGGATTGATATCATCGGCATTGGCAGCGCGCCATCCAGAGGGCTTAAGAAGGGCGTTGTGGTCAATATTGAGAGCACCGTGGAGTCAATAAAAAACGCTGTGCAGGAAGCGGAGATGATGTCAGGCGTTGAGATAAAGTCAGTTTATGCCGGGACAGCGGGAAGACATATAAAGAGCATCTCAAGCAGCGGGGTTGTAGCTGTAAAAGATAAAGAGATTGATCAGAGTGAAGTTGAAAGGGTTGTGAATGCGGCGGGGGCTGTTGCGATCCCGTTTGACCGGGAGATACTCCATGTTATCCCAAGCAGTTTTACTGTCAACGGGCAGAACGGCATCAGCGACCCGTGCGGCATGGAAGGAGTAAGGCTTGAAGCCGATGTACAGATAATCACCGGCGATGCTACATCAGTTCACAATCTGATCAAGAGCTGTCAAAAAGCAGGCATTGAGGTTATTGATGTCTTCTTTGAACCGCTTGCCTCTGCCAGTTTAATACTCAGCGAGGATGAGAAAGAGCTTGGAGTCGCGCTTATTGATATAGGAGGAGGCACAACCGATATCACGATCTTTCAGGGAGGATGTATCCGTCATATAGCCGCTCTTCCCGTCGGCGGCGGCAACTTTACAAACGATATTGCTATAGGCATGAGGATGCAGGTTTCAGAGGCTGAAGATATAAAGAAGAAATACGGCGCTTCAATGCTTTCGCTTGTCAGGGAAGATGAAAAAATAGAGATCAGCGGCGGAGAAGAGAGGACGATTGGAAGTGTGCCAAGAAGGCATCTCATCGAGATACTCCAGCCTCGTGCTGAGGAGCTCTTCACCCTTATAAAAGAGGAGTTGATGGAGAGCGGGCTGCACGGCTCCCTTGTCTCAGGAGTTGTGCTGACAGGCGGCGGGGCTGCGATGGAAGGGATGAACATCATGGCCCAAAATGTGCTTGAGCTTCCTGTAAGAACAGGCGTTCCTTCCGGGATTATAAATATGATGGGTATCGCATACAAGCCTGAATATCTGACCGGGATGGGGCTTGTGTATTACGGTGCTGAAGAAATATTGACAGAGCAGAGAGCAGGCAACAGCGGAAAGTTCGGCGGGATGATGACGAGGCTCAAGTCATGGGCAAAGGGATCTATAAGATTTTAATTCAATATAAAAAATAAGGGTCATGACTAGAATAGTTTTCGATTATGGAACATATTTAAGACAAGTTTATGAATATCATCATCTCGATAATTAAATCTAAACTCACACTCTTTTAAATGAAAATAGAAAGTATATTGACT
>JBFLVX010000191.1:0-3051 GCA_040758255.1 Nitrospirota bacterium | reverse complement strand
ATTCTTTGTGTCAACTACATGCACGACCGCCTCTGCCTTCTCATCAAGCAGTATGTCTCTTGTGACCTTTTCATCTTCGCTCATCGGTATAAGGCTGTTAACGCCGGGCGTATCTATAATGATGACATTCTCACCGTGAATGGTCGCCTCGCCTCTTGTAAGCTCAACAGTGGTGCCGGGGTAATTGGAGACGGTCACATAACGTCCTGTCAGCAGTCCGAAGACAGCGCTCTTGCCGACATTCGGATTGCCGATAAGGTATATTTTTGATGCGCCGCTGTCGGTGCTGCTATGTTTTTTGTGATGATCGTGCATTGCTGTTATTCAAAAGTTCAAACCGCTTTTACGTCTGCTCCCCTTGTTTTAATCTAATAAACGGCAATTAACCACAGAGAACACGGAGAATAAAGAGGTAATATAATTTAAATTCCAAAAGTTACTCCCATTATTTACATTTGTTTTGCTCTCACCCGAAAGGGGAAAGGATTTTATGTCTTAATATATAATGATGCTTAAGTCTTTCTCTGTGACCTCTGTGGTTCATCTGCTTTTTTTAGGTTTAAAGTCTGTTTGTTACATCCCATGCAATATCCGTAAATTTCCATCTTATGCGTCATCGGATGAAAGCTGAAATCATCAGCTATCTTCTCCTGCAGATTTTCCAGCTTTTCATTCTTAAATTCAGTGATTGCCCCGCAGTTAAGGCATATAAGGTGGTCATGGTGCTCTTCAGAGGAGAAGGACTCATACCTTGTCAGGTTGTCCGAGAAGACTCTTTCAGCGGCAAGCCCTGACTGAGTCAGGAGCTTGAGGGTTCTGTAGACTGTTGTGAAGCCGATGTCTTTATGTTTTCTGCTTATTATTCTGTATAATTCTTCTGCTGTAATATGCCCCTTGTTGTTGAGAAATTCAGTTGTGATAATATCTCTCTGCCTCGTTGATTTAAAACCGCCTTCCTTCAAGAAGGATTTTAACTGCTCTTTTTTGCCGGCGATCTCACTGCTCTTTCCTGACTTTCGCATGCATTATCTTTGCATAACCCAAAGGGGCTTGTCAAGGAAAATGAAATTCATTTTCAATATCAATGTTATAGCTATAGGGAATTATGAGTTAAAATAATAGCTTTTTCTCATGACGAGTGGGTACCCTTTAGAAAAGTCAATTAATTTAAATGTATTTTTAGGTCAATAACGAACTATTTGCTTAAAGCACTTACTTCTGGTTGACAAAGGGAGGTTAGGAGGGATTTTATAAATAAATGCCGTTATTATTTTGAAGCTGTTAAGATAGATGACTATGGCAAAGGTAATAATAAGGAACGCGGCGTATGATTATAAGAAACTAAAGCCTGCTTTCTTTGAAGTCTTCGACGCGATAGCAGGCGGCATGGTTAAGAAGGGAAGCCGAGTGCTTATAAAGCCGAACCTCCTTGCCCCAGCATCTCCTGATAAGGCGATAGTCACCCACCCTTTGATCATCAGAGTTGCTGTTGAGTATGTGCTTGATAAGGGCGCGCACCCTGTTATCTCTGACAGTCCTGCCACAGGCTCTTTTGAGAAGATACTGACGGAGAGCGGGATCAAAAGCGCTCTTGAGGGCATTGATGTAGAGTTCAGCGAGTTCAAAAAAAGCGTTTCTATCGAAGCAGGCAAACAATTTGGCAAGATTGAAATTGCTGAAGAAGCCCTGAATGCTGACTTCTTTATAAACCTTCCAAAATTAAAGACGCACTCACAGATGCTCCTTACGCTTGGAGTAAAAAATCTCTTTGGCTGTATAGTTGGGATGAAGAAGCCCGAATGGCATTTGAGAGCAGGTACTGACAGAAAGATGTTTGCAAGACTGCTTGTCAGAATTTATCAGGCGGTCAAACCCTCTGTAACTATAATTGACGGGATTTTGGCGATGGAGGGACAGGGGCCGGGCAGAAGCGGCGAGCCGAGGGAGATCGGTATAATTGCAGGCAGTCAGGATGCAGCGTCTCTTGATATTGCCCTATGCAGAATGCTTGGCATAAAACCTGAGAAGTTACTGACTAATAAGATCGCTATTGAGGATGGGATTGCAGATGAAGAGGTTGAGATTGAAGGGGTCATGCCTGATATAAGAGGCTTTAAGTTCCCTGAAATGACTTCGGGGATGTTCGGCCCTAAGTTGTTTCATAAATTCATGAGAACACACTTAACACAGCGGCCTGTATGCAATGATAAGATATGCAAACTCTGCGGAGAATGCTGGAGATATTGTCCTGCAAAGGCGATAAGCCGGTCGAAAAAGAGGATTGATTTTAATTATGATAAGTGCATTAGATGTTACTGCTGCGTAGAGGTATGCCCTTACGGAGCTCTTAGGGCGGAAGAGACCATGCCGGGGAAGATGATGAGAAGATACTTGAAGATGTAAAATACTATTTAAGAAAATTGTGCAGAGCGCAAGCGTCGTCATTGACCTGAAAATACCCCTCACCCTCTTCCCGAAGTGTCGGGAGCGAGGGATAAAAATTGAGGGGAGGGGGCAAAGGGGAGGGTGAAATTTTGATGATTTTTTGTCTCTTTTTAACATAAAAACAATAGAACAACACTTTTTTTAGGAGGAATATTATATGCCGGAAGAGAAATCAATCCAGGTCTTAATGTCTGAAAAAAGGACCTTCCCGCCTTCGGAGGAGTTCAGCAAAAAGGCGCACATTTGCAGTATTGAAGAGTATGAAAAAATATATAAACGTTCAGTTGAAGATATGGAAGGCTTCTGGGCTGACATAGCTCAGAAGAACATCTCATGGTACAAGAAATGGGACAAGGTGCTTGAATATGATTTCCGCAAACCTGATATAAAGTGGTTCATCGGCGGCAAACTTAATGCTTCGTATAACTGTCTTGATAGGCATATAACAACAGCAACGAGAAACAAGGCCGCGATAATATGGGAGGCTGACGACGGCTCATATAAGACATATACTTATCAGCAGCTTTACCGTGAGGTAAACCGCTTTGCAAATGTCCTGAAGAAGAATGGCGTGTCAAGGGGCGACAGGGTCTCTATATACATGCC
>JBFLVX010000190.1:0-3075 GCA_040758255.1 Nitrospirota bacterium | reverse complement strand
AGGTTGTAGAGGTAATTTACAGTCTCATTGTAATCTTTAAGATTTGGAAGCATAAGCTGTTATTTCTGCTGCAGCCCTCTGCAGGGCTAAAGATACTCTATGCAGATTTTACATGCGTTGTTAAGGATAAAAGCCTGATGATGGTCTGCCTCAGATCTTTTCTGTTTACAATCATATCTATCATGCCGTGTTCCAGGAGAAATTCCGCTGTCTGGAAATTTTCAGGCAACTGCTGCTTTATGGTCTGCTCTATAACTCTTGCGCCTGCAAAACCTATAAGGCTTTTAGGCTCGGCAAAGATAATGTCTCCCAGCATTGCAAAGCTTGCGGATACCCCGCCGAATGTCGGATCAGCAAGTATTGATATATAAGGCGCGCTCTTCTCCTTAAACTTTGATATTGCAGCGGAGGTCTTTGCCATCTGCATGAGAGATACTATCCCTTCCTGCATCCTGGCTCCGCCTGATGAGGCGACTGAGATAAGAGGTATCTCTTTTTCTCCGGCAATTTCAGCTGATAGGGCAAATTTTTCACCAACAACCGAGCCCATGCTCCCTCCCATAAAGGCAAAGTCAAGGACCACGAGCATCACCGGATTGCCGCCGATTAATGTATTTCCAGCAATTGCCGCTTCCCTGATATTTGTCTTGCTGTATGAGGCCGCGAGCCGCTCTTTGTAAGGAATCTGGTCCTTGAAGTTAAGAGGATCGCTTGAAGCAAGATTTTCTCCTATTTCATTAAAACTGCCTTCATCTGTAAGGAGTGAGATGCGTTCTTTTGCTGAGATCCTGAAGTGATAGTTGCATTTAGGGCATACCTTGAGATTCTTGTCAAGCTCTTTGCGGTAGATGATCTCTTTGCAGGAGTTGCACTTTACCCATAGGCCCTCAGGGACTTTGACTTTTTTGGGGATTGTACTCTTCTCTTTTTTAAACCAGGCCATTGCTTATATAGCTTTCCTGAGCGATTTAACAAATTTATCAATGCTCTTCCCCTGAGAGATTAATTTTACTATCGCGCTTCCAACAACAACTCCGTCAGAAAGTCCGGCTATTGTTGCGGCCTCATCAGGTTTTGAGATACCGAAGCCTACGACAACCGGATTTTTTGAACTCTTTTTTATCAAGCTTAAAGTCTCCTTCATGGGTTTGCTGACTGAGAGTTTTCCGCCTGTGATGCCTGTAATGGATACGTAATAAATGAATCCGGTCGAAGCGCTGGCGACTTTTTTTATCCTGTCTGGAGTGCTTGTAGGAGCGAGTAGGAAGATGGTATCAAGGTTATGCTGCCTTGCCGAATCAATCAATTCGTCTGCTTCGTCCGGTATCAGGTCAGGCACTATAACCCCGTCAACACCTGCCTCAACAGCCTTCTTTACAAAGGCATCAACCCCGAACTTAAATACAGGATTGTAATATGTCATAAGTATCAGGGGAATTTGTGTTGTTTGGCGAATCTCTTTCACGAGGGTGAGGACTTTTCTGAGCGTGATCCCATTTTTCAAAGCCCTCTCGTGCGCGCGCTGAATTGTTGGGCCGTCGGCAAGCGGATCTGAGAAGGGGACGCCGAGTTCTATGATGTCCACTCCGGCTTCTTCAAGATCAGCGATGAACTTCTTTGTGGCCTTAAGCGACGGATCGCCCGACATGATATATGGGATGAGGGCTTTCTTGCCCAATCTCTTAAGTTCATTAAATGTTTGTGCTATTCTGCTCATAAATTTATGCCTTTGATTCTCGCAACCTCCTGCACATCCTTATCTCCCCTACCTGAAAGGTTAATTATTACAATGGACTTCCTTTTCATGGCAGAGGCTCTTTTTACTCCCTCTGCAATTGCATGGGCAGATTCAAGGGCAGGGATTATGCCTTCAGTCCTGCTGAGCAGTCCGAATGCTTTTAGGGCTTCATCATCTGTTGCATAGGTATATTCAATTTTCTTCATATCCCTCAGATAGCAATGCTCCGGCCCGACAGACGCATAATCAAGGCCTGCCGAGACTGAATGTGTTCCCAGTACATTCCCGTCATCATCTTGCAGAAGGTAACTTTTACAGCCCTGGAATACGCCGAGTGAGCCTCCTGCAAAACGGGCTGCATGTTCGCCCGATGCGATCCCATGTCCTCCGGCTTCAACACCTATCATCCTTATATTATCTTTTAGAAAGGCATAGAACAGCCCGATTGAGTTGCTTCCTCCTCCGACACATGCGATCAGACAGTCAGGCAGCTTCCCCTCTTTTTTTAAAATCTGCTGCCGCGCCTCTTTGCCGATTACTGATTGAAAATCCCTGACCATCGCAGGATATGGATGAGGACCGAATGCGGTACCAAGCACGTAATGCGTATTTTGCACATTTGTTGTCCAGTCTCTTAAAGCCTCATTTATCGCATCTTTTAATGTTCTTGAGCCTATGTTAACTTCAGTGACCTTTGCGCCAAGCAGGCGCATCCTGAAAACATTCAACGCCTGCCGTCTTATATCTTCGCTGCCCATATATATTTCACATTCAAGGCCTGCAAGTGCTGCGCCTGTTGCCGTGGCAACGCCGTGCTGGCCCGCGCCCGTCTCTGCGATTATCCTGGTTTTCCCCATCTTCTTCGCAAGAAGCGCCTGTGCCAGGGCATTATTGATCTTATGCGCTCCTGTATGGCATAAGTCTTCTCTTTTTAAGTAGATCTTTGCTCCGCCGAGCTGTTCAGAAAGTTGTTGTGCATGATAAAGAGGGGTGGGCCTTCCGATATAATCTTTTTGGAGTAAAGCGAGTTTAGTCAGGAAGTCTCTATCCCTCCGGTATTTTTTATAAGCCTTTTCAAGCTCAATAAGCGCCGGCATAAGGGTTTCAGGGACAAATCTGCCGCCGTACTGCCCGAAATGCCCTTTTTTATCAGGGATATTTTCCAGCTCGTTCTTCATAGGTTTCTGATTCATGGTTTATTAAAAAAAATATTAGGTGATTATAAAACTTTTGGTACCGTTTTACAGAGTTTTTCAACTAACAGGGTGAATATGTCATTGGCTCTATTATTGTATCTGAATTCCATCTCTTTTAAGTACAAAGGGAACTTCTCTTTG
>JBFLVX010000189.1:0-3090 GCA_040758255.1 Nitrospirota bacterium | reverse complement strand
AAAATTCGGAAGCGGAAGAATCCTTAACTAACGCACTCTCTATGGAGCCTGAGAATGTGGTCATTATGAGCGAGCTCGGATATTTTTACTCTAAAACAGGCAAGACTAAAGAAGCGCTCGATATATAAAAAAAATCCGTAACCCGTAACTCCTATACCCCTTCTCATTATTACTATGCCTATGCGCTTTCAAAAGCAGGGCAGTTAAAAGAATCCCTCGCCTCTTTTGACGAAGCGATAGGCCTGAACCCGTATGAACCGGAAATATATTTATTGAGGGCTGAGGCTTACGAAGAAAGCAAGATGCTAAAAGAAGCCGCATCCGACTCCAGAAAAGCCCTCGAGCTGCTTATGAATATTCAATAAGTCCGATATTTGACTCTAACCATAGGCTTTTGTGGTTTAAAAATGTACAGAAATGGTAAAATATTTCAGGTTTTTACTATAATTTACCTGTTTAAATAAACAGGATTTGCCGGGGTGATGAGAATGAGAAAAATTTTATTTTTATCAGCGATTATTTTTGTAAATGCAATTGTCTTTTCTTACGCATCTTTCACCTATGCCGAAGAAACCGGCTGTGTCACATCAAAATGTCATGCTGACATCAGTAAAGAGAAGTTTGTGCATGCGCCTGTGGCCGGCGGCGATTGCGCCTCATGTCATGAGGAGACCGGCAAGCACAAATTCAAGCCTATAGATGATGCTTCCAAACTCTGCTCCCAGTGCCATGACGCAAAAAATACAAAGAAGAGTATTCATCCCCCTGTTAAGGACGGCATGTGCACCAGCTGTCATAGCCCACATCAGTCACCTTATAAGTTCCAGCTGCTCAGCGAGCCGCCCGCATTATGCTTTAACTGCCATGATGAAAAAATGACAAAAGGCAAGTTTGTCCATGCCCCTGTTGCAGGCGGAGAGTGTATGATGTGTCATAATCCGCATCAGAGCGACTTCCCTAAAATGCTTATGGCTGAAAATGAAAATCTATGTTTTACCTGCCATGGAGATAAAAAAACAGAATGGGAAGGGAAAAAATTTATGCACGGCCCTACTGCAGCGGGCGAGTGTCTTACCTGCCACAGTCCCCATGCCACTGATAATATTTTTCAGCTCAGAAAGCCTATCTGGGACCTCTGTGTCGGGTGTCATGCAGAAAAGGCATCAGGCCTGCATGTTATTTCCAGCTATGTACGCAACAAGACTCATCCGACAAAAGGCAAGCCCGATCCGGCAAGGAAAGGCCGGGAGATCTCATGTTCAAGCTGTCATAATCCCCATGCCGCAAACTCGGCAGGCCTCTTCAGTTTTAACGCTACATCAAGCTTTGGATTGTGTCAAAACTGCCATAAGAAGTAAGAGGCTGCCCATTCTGAAAACAGCGGCATCTGACCACAGCGATCATACTCTATTTATGCGGCGCAAGAAAATCATTAGGAAATTTATCATATTCATTATCTCCGCAATGCTCCTCAGTATCAGCCTCTGCTTTATCTTCCCGGATATTGCCAATCTCAAAAAAGAGAATCCCGAAAAGACAGCATTCATGAAATATCGAGAAAAGGAATGGCAAAATCAGGGAAGGAAGATAAAAATAAAACAGAAATGGAGGTCCCTTACCGGCATATCTCCATATCTTGTAAAGGCTGTCCTCATTGCTGAAGACGACAAATTTTATCAGCATGAAGGCTTTGACTTTGAAGCGATTCAGAAGGCAGTTGAGAAAGACATTAAACAGAAAAAATTTAAATTCGGCGGTAGCACCATCAGCCAGCAGCTTGCAAAGAATCTCTACCTGTCACCTTCAAAAAATCCCGCAAGGAAACTGCTGGAAGCCTTCCTCACATGGAGAATAGAGAAAACACTCTCCAAAAAGAGGATACTCGAACTCTATCTGAATGTGGCCGAATGGGGCGAAGGTATTTTCGGGATCGAGGCGGCGGCTCTTTATTACTACAGTAAACATGCGTCAGCGCTGAATCCGGAAGAAGCTGCAAGGCTTGCCTCAGTGCTCCCGAATCCGAGGAAGTACAATCCCGCAGGAACATCAGCATATGTGGAGAAACGTTCAAGAATAATTTACAGCATTATGGTAAAAAGGGGGATAGTGACAGAGGAGTTTGATTAATATTTTCCTTGCTTCCTGGCGATTATCGGTTATAATGTAAATTAATGTATAAATATGGATTGCCGAGCAGAAAATTATGCAATATTACAAAAGGATAGGCGATCGCCTTTTAGAAGCAGGTCTTATCACGGAAGATCAGTTAAGGGTCGCGCTTGATGAGCAGAAGAAGACCGGCGAACTCATCGGCGCTATACTCTTCAGCAAAGGATTCATCAGCCAGCAGAACCTTCTTATGGTGCTGTCCATGTCACATACCGGCGATGCCATGGAGCAAAAAGAAGAGGTTGAGATACCTGACGATATAGAAGACATCGTGAGGCAGAGTACAACAGCCCTCCGCTCCGAAGACCTGACGATAAGCAGTATTGATGTCTCATTAGTGCCTATTGTCAGGCTTGTTGAAAACATAATCTTCTCGGGAATTGATATGGGTGCTACAGATGTCCATATAGGCCCTGATACCAAGGGGATAAGAGTAAGGTTCAGGATTGACGGACGGCTCCGTCACGCCATGTACTTGCCAAAAAACTTATTGCCTGCCATCGTTTCAAGGGTCAAAATAATGGGTTCAATGAATATAGCGGAGAACAGAGTGCCGCAGGATGGTGGCACAATAATTTCAAGAAAAAACCTTAAATACGATGTAAGGATATCAACATTCCCTGTTGTTGATGGCGAAAATATAGTCCTGAGGCTGCTCAATAAATCTCAGCTTACTTTAGGTCTTGAAAACCTGGGATTTGAAAAAAAGGATGTCGAAACACTGAATATGTCTTTGAATATGCCGTACGGTATGGTGCTTATGAGCGGACCGACAGGTTCAGGCAAAACAACAACCCTATACTCCGCTCTGTCAATAATAAACAGTGTCTATAAAAATATATTTACAATTGAAGACCCTATCGAATATCACCTCCCGCTTATAAGACAGTCGCAGGTAAACGTCAAGGCGGGGCTTACTTT
>JBFLVX010000188.1:0-3197 GCA_040758255.1 Nitrospirota bacterium | reverse complement strand
GTCCCGAATGGCGCTAGTTTAAGCTGCCGCAGCATAATATCTGTTCCGGTGCGGAATCTCTTTCATTTCATGCCTTGGCGAAGTCATCAGCTGGTAATTTTTTTTACGTCGTTTAAGGCATCGGGGTTCACTTCGCCCTGGGCGTTGCTTGATCGGTGTGTTGGTCATCGCTTCATACAAATCACTAATCAGTCTGAACCGCTCTGTCCTGCTGATCTTCGCCTGATTTAAATGTGGCTCCCAGTTGCGAAGTGCCTGCACGCTGCCCTTGAAGCTCACAACTCTAACCGTAAGATGCACCTCTTTCGCCGCCTCGCACATCAACCGCCGGATACAGTTGTATGCGATGAAGTGCATCAGGATTTCTTTGCGTATCATCTCCGGCGTTTGGCAGCGCAGGATATCCATTCCCATGGTCGTCTTGATGTCGCGGAAAAACAGCTCGACATCCCACCGCTTGAAGTAAAGTCCGGCAAGCTCCTCAGCAGGATATCGCACGGCATCAAGCAAGGTGGTGACGATATAAAATTTCTGTGCTCTGAAGCCGGGATATGTTACGGCAACTTTGATCTGTCGAAGAATCAGCTCTTCAGGGAGCTTTGCCCACGCGTCTATTGAATATGACAGATTGGTGTTATACACGGGGCGTTTCCAGGTTATCAGCAGATCATTAGGCCCGAACTTCTTGAGGCTGCTTGCAGCGCTTACCGGTGCTCTACGAGCAAAAGTGACGACGCTGTCTACACCTTGTTCTTTTAAGTTTGCGATGTCGAAATAACTGCAAAATGCTTTGTCTCCGAGGATGATGTCTCCTCGTTTAAATGTATTCCACTGTTGGCGGAACAGCGGGATTTCGTGATTCTTCTTATTGCCAAGGGCGTAACTGAGCAAGGCCCCGCTCTTCAGCGAAAAACAGGCGCAAATACGTGCCATCGGGAATCCGCACCCCAACTTCTGTGAGGACGTCTGAGGCCAAACCTCTTGGTTGGGTAACGTATCCGGCATGCTGACTCCCGTTCCGTCCACAACAATGACCCGCCGGTTGTTCATCAAGCCGGTGACAGGTATCTCCTCAAGCCGCTCAGCCGTATGTTCAAGAATGTCAGAGAGCATCTGCTCATCAAGCTTCTTGCGGGCTGCGCAATACGAAGCGGTCGAGGACGAAGGAACTTTCACTCCCTTGATAGAGGCGTAGGATTGAAGCTTGCGAATCACTTCTTTGCAGCCTCCGTCAGCATCCAGCACCTGACTGAAAAAAGCCCAGAAGGTGTTCTCCTTGGAGAAAAGCCTTCGGCGACTCATGGCCCCGTCCCGCTCCGGCTTAAGAAGCGCGTGGGGGATAAACGTCTCAAAGACCTCTCCGATCTGCTTGAAAGACTTTTGCTTAAGAAGAGTCATTTTTTCTGCAAGTTTCTGCTGCGCAGATCGTGGCTTTCTACGAAGGGTCTGCATATGAAATCCTGGAAATATTGGAGTTGTATTTTTCATGGAAAATTATGACAGTTTTAGCCAATGTTTTCATCTGATTCTTTCATGCAAATAATCCTTAAACTAGCGCCATTCTAGCCTGTCCCCTTTTCCTTTCCCCAGAATAAGCAAATAAACGACAACTCGCCGCAATAGCAACCTTACCTGAAGTTGTCTTATCCTTCTATCTCTCATCATTTCATCTTCTTATGCACGGTTCAAGACCTGACCCCAATTCTCAATTCTCGTCTATCTCATCAGCAACATGTTCTGCTATTATTTCTTGATTCTCTTCGTCCACGTATCGGTACACTTTCCCTTCCCTTGCATTATCCAAGGTTAAGTCTTTAATCCTCATTTTATGTCAACCTCTATCGCGGTCCAAATACCCTTGGGTCGAATTAGTCTTTTCAAGTATACGCGGTATGTTTTTTCATCCTTACATTTCACAATCGCCTCGTTATCTGCCTCAGATGCAAGTTCACAGTTTTCATACCGAATGCTTCTATCTATGTTGTTTGCCAAAAGAGCTGCATGAGCAACATCGATCGGTACTTGTCTCCAGGGCTGATGTCCCTTGTCCACTGCATCCTGCAATTCTTTTTCTTCCTTCAAATCAACTCTTAACTTGACTTTCCCCTTCTCTCCAATACTAATCTCTCTGGTTGCTTTACCAGAAGATGTATCATTTATTTCAACAGCGTTTATGTCTCTTTGAGAACAGCCTATAAGCAAAACCACTAAGAAAAAGAAAAGCTTATTCATCTATAAACCTCCAATAGATCCAGTCATTGGTTCGCAGACCAAGTCTCCTAAAGGCTTCATTTGAGAGATCTATGCCCGCTTTATTTGTTTTACGTCCAAAAAGATCCCTGCCAGATTCAGCTTGGGGCCTACTGCGGGTTAGCCAATAAGGATCCCTTGTATTCCAAGGCCCTACATCCCAGACTGGTGCACTTAAGGTTTTTCCTTGATAAAAGAGCTCGACCTTTGTGTTCAAGGCTTCCCTTGCTGGAAGAGCAACAAAGACGTCGCTCTCTCTAATTATACGACCCGACGCCGTGGTTTTTCCCACCAAACCTTCTCGTGTTGCAAAGACTCTAAACCATTTTTCGTAATCAGACGGATAGTTTTGACTTAGCACATTATTCCCCACATATCTATTAATGCCAGAATACCATCCACCACTGCCTGCTGCCATTCCCCCACCTACGCCTCCTGCGATTCCACCGTAGAACATCCCCGCAGCAGCAGCTCGCTCGATACCTGGAGAAAAGATCCCTGCAGATATTGAATAAGTATTCTCGAAAACCATATTTAGCTCAAGCGTGTTACTAGCGTACATAGGAGACTGCGATGCATTCGCATATAAACTTGCCTGTATGGCAGCACTCACAGTTGCCCCAATACCTGCCATTACCCCCGCTGTTGCACCTGCCATGACAGCGCCCCGCGCCATTTCTCCGATGTTCCAGTGTGACTGTATGCCTGCAGAGACTGCACCGATGACCATGCTAGCGATTAGAAGTTCAAGAAAAAAGTGTCCATTAGGATCAACATATTTCAAAGGATTGTTTATGACATAGCTGTATCTATTCAGCGTCTGAGGCTCAAAAGGGTCTTGAACTATTGAATCGGCTGATACGAATCTCCCCAGTACTGGGTCATAATACCTCGCCCCATAGTAATACAACCCCGTCTCAGCATCCTCTTCTTGTCCCGTGAATTTG
>JBFLVX010000187.1:0-3210 GCA_040758255.1 Nitrospirota bacterium | reverse complement strand
GAAATAACAGGGTGTCCGGATGCCATAGCCTCAACAAGAGCCACCGGCAAGCCTTCCCATAGTGAAGGAAACGAAAAGATATCCAGCGACTTTAAAAATAAAGGCGCCTTCTGAGGACTTATACGTCCTGTAAAAATACAATTCACGTTATTAGCGTTTGAAATACTTTTTAAGTCTTCCATCAATGGGCCGTCTCCTGCAATCACCAAACAACTTCCCTGAAGTCTTGCCGCTGCCTCTATCAGATACCGGTGTCCTTTCTGTTCAGTAAGCCTCCCTATCGCGCCGATGATTATAGAATCTTCAGGAAAACCGAAGAGACGTCTTGCTTCTGCCTTTGAAATCGTTATCCTGAATTTCTTCAAATCTATTCCGTTATAGATGACTTTAACTTTTTGAGAATTGACCATGTCAAACTTCTTTATGTCTGACGCCACAGACTCTGATACTCCAATGAGAGCGTCAGAAGAGCGAGCCAGTATAGAGTTGAAGATACGTCTGTGAAGTTTAGGTCTATTCGGTGATTCATAGACATTATGGAAGGTCGGGATAATAACAGGAACCCTTGCAAGTGTTCCGGCTATTCTGCCATAGAGATTAGCATGATATTGATGCGTACGTAGAATATGGATATTCTTCTTTTTTATTATTTTAATTATTGCCTTTATAAGACTAAAATCAAATCCATGTCCTTTCATCTTATGGAGTATATTGACTGCATACCCTGCAGCCTCTAATGACTTTGCTATTTCCCCACCTTCCTTCATACAGCATACACTGGCGTTAAATCTGTTGCTATCATAGCCTGATATTTCTTGCAATATCATATTTTCAACGCCACCGACAGGCAATCTGCTGATGACATGTAAAATATTAAACTTATTTCCCGTATTGGTCATCTTTATTATTTATTAAAACCTTTAAAAGCAAAGCTTAATTTCTCTAACCATGTAGTTACATCCACAGGCAGAAAACATGCCCATATCTTCATAAAGATTTCTCGTGCCTCTTCTCTGTTTTTATTTTCATTATGTAAGTGTTTCCTTGTTGCAGCGCATTGATGTTCAAATGGTATATTGAGCACATAATTCATATATCTTTTCTTTATAGCCCTTATAGAGATGTCCTTATCATAAAAATGAACCGTAAAGTCTTCGTTGAAACCTTCTATTGCTTTAAAAATTGATTTTTGCATTGCCATTAGCAGCCCGTCAACAACAGCTACTCTCTCAAACAGCCCTTTTATTGTTGGAGCGTTTTTTTTGGAGTGCACTATGGTCTTACCCTTAAAGCTGCCATCTTTACGTACAGTTTTTGCGCCATATAGACCAACTATTCCTGCATCAGGAACCTCAATAATAAAATTTGTAATCTTATGAATCCATTCTTTCTCAAAAAGAAAGACATCATTATGCATGAAACAGAAAATATCATGTTTCGCTTTTTCGGCTGCCTGATTGTACGCCTTCGATATGCCAAGATTTTCTTGATTTCTAATATAAATGATATTTTTGTAATTTGAGAGTACTTCTTCAGTTTTATCAGTTGAGCCGTTGTCAACAACAATGATTTCATAGGCACATTTCTTATTAAATTCTCTTACGTGATCAATGCAGTTAGTGGTAATCTCTATTTTGTTGAATACGGGGATTACTATAGTTACTCCTGTTTCAGGCACAATTGTTACTCCTCTATAAAATATTCAAGTCAACTGCTTATTCTAAGAGCAAGATATAGTTTGCTGAGAGGAATCGAAGAATAAATCTTAATCTTATTGACGAGCCATCCTCCGTTTTTATTTTTGGCCGGCAGCCTGTGAAGCATCATTGAATTTTCTTGTGTGTTATGTCCTCTATCCGTTGTATAGAGCGCCCTGAAGCCAAGTCCCGCTGCTATTTCAATAGCCTTATCGTCATATTTCCCCTTTGGCCATGCAAGATGAAGAACATCTTTTGACAGCATCTCTTCAATCATCTTCTTTCCGGCAGATAAATCCTCTTTTATCTCAGCGAGTTTGTTCTCATTAATATATTGCGGGATATTGTGTGAATGTCCATGAGACTGGATATCAAAAATACCGCTCTCTTCCATCTCCCTAAGTTCATTCCACGTACACATGACCTCTGAACGTCTTTCTGAACAGGCCAACTCCCACGCCTCCCTGTGCGGGAGAGGGACAAACTCCGTTCTCTTTATATCGGCGTTCTCTATAAATGAAGTAGCCACAAAAAGGAGAGCTTTCATGCGGTAGCGCTTTAAAATGGGATAAGCATAGACATAATTGTCGGCAAAGCCGTCGTCAAAAGTAAGCAATACGGTTTTCCTGGGTATATTCCCTGAATGCAGGAGATGGAGAAACTCCTTGCCGGATAAAGTTTTCCAGCCGTTTCTTTGCAAAGCCACCAAGTGGTCTTTGAAGATTTCCGGTGTTACCGCAACTCCTCCGCCCATCGGCAATATATGATGGTACATAACAACAGGGATAGACCTACTTAACATCAGGAGACTCCTTTCATTAACTCACGATAGGCATTCAAAATTTCATTGAACATCCTGTCGGGGGTGAATTTTCCGATTACCGTTTTTCTGGCATTATCACCAAGGGCTTGCCATTTACCGGGATCTTCAATGAGATTTATAATGGCGTTAAGAAGGCTTTCGATATCAGCGCTCCTGAAGAATATGCCGTTGGTTTTGTCTGTAATAAACTCCCTGAAGCTTGGTATATCTGACGCAAGAACAGGCTTGGCCATTGACATTGCCTCAATAAGTGAATTGCCAAAAGCTTCAACAGTTGACGGGAAGACAAATATATCCATAATGCTTAAGAGCAACGGGATGTCCCTTCTCAATCCCGGCAAGATAATCCTGTCATGAAATTCAGGCTTGACTAATCCAAAAACTTTCTCTTTTCTGCCGATTCTTCCAACTAATAATAAATAGAGATTATCATACATCCTGAATAATTTATTTGCAGCGGTTAAGAGGTAACTCTGCCCCTTCACTTCAGTAAATCCTGAGGTATTGCCTATAATTAATGCATTTTCAGGTATGCCGAGTGAATGCCTCAAATCTCTCCCGTCATTTTCACTAAACTTATCAGGGTTAAATTTATCGGAGTCAATTGCACCATAGATTCTTTTGATCTTGTCCGGAGTTATATAACCTGTTTTTATAAGAACATCTGCTGCTGCATTATTGACTGTTATA
>JBFLVX010000186.1:0-3221 GCA_040758255.1 Nitrospirota bacterium | reverse complement strand
GGCTCTCCTGAAGATTACCAGGCAATGCACTTCCTTATTGAAGAAGGTATGCGGATTGAAAGAGACGCCTTCCTGAGAAGGCTCGTTGATATGCTCTATGAGCGCACTGACGATTTGAAGAGAGGGGCCTTCCGCGTCAGAGGGGACATTGTTGAGATATTCCCGTCATTCTCCGGCGATAATGCCCTGAGGATTGAATTCTTCGGCGATGATATTGACGGGATATATGAATTCGATTCATTGACTGGCAGGGTTTTGAGGAGGATAGATAAGGAGACCATTTATCCCAACAGCCACTGGATAACTCCAAGGCCGAGACTGGAGATGGCATTCTCCGCGATCGAGCAGGAGCTTGAAGAAAGGATATATCACTTCCAGAGGCAGGACAGGATGGTTGAGGCGAAGAGGATCGAGCAGAAGACAAGGTTTGATATGGAGATGCTTAAGGAGTTCGGCTACTGTCACGGGATAGAGAATTATTCAAGACACATGAGCGGCAGGCTGCAGGGAGAGGCGTCTTCCTGCCTGATCGATTATTTTCCCGAAGACTTCCTGATGATCATAGACGAATCACACGCGACTATTCCTCAGATAGGCGGCATGTATGAAGGCGACAGGGCGAGGAAGCAGACGCTCATTGATTTCGGCTTCAGGCTTCCATCGGCACTTGATAACCGTCCGCTGAAGTTCAGCGAGTTTGAGCAGAGGATCAATCAGGCAATTTATGTATCTGCCACACCGTCAGAGTATGAGCTTGAAAAATCAGGCCGCAGGGTGATTGAACAGATAGTCAGGCCAACCGGATTAAAGGACCCTGTGATAGATTTGAGGCCGGCAGCCGGACAGCTTGATGACCTTCTTGGAGAGATTAGGGAACGCTCCAAAAACGGAGAGAGGGTGCTGGTGACGAGCCTTACAAAAAAGATGGCGGAAGATATAACCGATTATTATACGGAGCTTGGCGTAAAGGCGAGGTATCTGCATTCGGACATTGACACCCTTGAGAGGATCGAGATACTCAGGGACCTCAGGCTCGGCAAATTCGATGTCCTGATAGGGGTGAACCTGTTAAGGGAAGGGCTTGACCTGCCGGAGGTTTCGCTTGTTGCCATACTTGATGCTGACAAAGAAGGCTTTCTCCGATCAGCGCGCTCGCTTATACAGACCGCAGGCAGAGCCGCCAGGAATATAAACGGCAAGGTTATCTTCTACGCGGATAATATTACAGGCTCAATGCAGAGGGCCATGGACGAAACAGAGAGGAGACGCAAGATCCAGGAGAAGTATAATAAGGACAATAAGATAACGCCGAGGTCAATCGTAAAAGATATAACCAATCTCCTTCGCTCTGTCTATGAGGCAGACTACTGGACAGTGCCTGCGGTCGCGGAAGAGAAGGTTGAGTATATTAACGACACGGCTTTAAGGAAGCTTGAAGATGAGATGAAGGAGGCTGCCGGGAGACTGGAATTTGAAAAGGCAGCAGAGATAAGGGACAGGATTAAGGCGATTAAGAAGAAACAGCTTGAGATCGGGGTGAAGAATTGAGACGTTTACTTAGGTGGATAGTCTGTAGGTATTTAGGTAGATAGTCCTAACAGACTACAGTCTAAACAACCTGAGTAGTTTCCTTTGGATTAAGGAGAATTGATTGAAGGCGTTTATTGCATCATTGATATTTGTTGTGTTGGCAGAGATGGGCGACAAAACCCAGCTTCTCGCTATGGCATTTGCCTGCAGGTTTCGCTGGCAAACGGTCATGTGGGGTGTATTTGTAGCAACAGCAGCCAATCATCTACTCGCTGCGTCGGCAGGCAATTACCTTGCCGCAATTGTGCCTCTTGTCTACATAAAAATAGCCGCTGCCATATCTTTCATCATCTTCGGCCTCTGGACTATCCGGGGCGATACACTTGAAGGCGAAGAGAAGCGGTATAATTTCAGCCCCTTCTGGACAGTTACAATTGCATTCTTCATGGCAGAGATGGGAGACAAGACTCAGCTTGCAACCATAGCCCTTGCCGTGGAGTACAACACTATCATTCCCGTCTGGATGGGGACAACATTAGGAATGATAATCTCAAACGGCTTCGGCATAATTGTCGGGAATGTAATGGGAAAACATATACCGGAGCGTGGGATCAAATGGGCTGCAGCGCTTGTCTTCATTGCTTTTGGAGGATACGGGCTTTACGAAAACATGCCGAAGGATTTATTGACTCCATTGTCGGTTGGCATTGCCTTTATCGTATTGGCAGGAGCAATATATGCGGCAGCCCGTCTGGGAACGATGAAAAAAGGACGGACTTTTGATGATATTGCAGTCTGTAAAATAGAGGAGGAAGGAGAAGTCAATAGGGAGAGCTAACCGCTTCTCTTGTTTACGACCAGTCGTACTTTCTCCGCTTTCTGTGATGCAGATACTTTTCAGCGGAAAGAGCCGCTATACAGCCGTAGGCTGCCGCGACAACAACCTGCCTCACCTCAACGCAGGTGACATCGCCTGCTGAGAATACGCCTGGGGTGGAGGTCTCCATCATCTTGTCAGAGAGGACGCACATCTCATCGCTGAGGTCTACCGCAAAGTTGAGAAAATCCACTACCGGCTTGCTGCCGTGCAGATATACAAAGACACCATCTGTGGGCATCTCTCTCTCCTCATCAGTCTCGACATCCTTGATCCTTATCTTTGTGACAAAATCAGCGCCCGCGATCTCCACCACCCTCTGTCCTTTAATAACCTTCAGTTTATCTGACTGAAGCGCCGGATGCTCCACTTTCAACTCGCTTGACGGGGCTATCAGGTGCACGGTCTTTGCGAATCTTGCCAATATCTCGGCTTCCTTTACAGCCTCCTCAGAATCGCCGATCACAGAGACGGTCATATTTTTATAGAACGCGGCGTCGCATATGGCGCAGTAGCTCACGCCCTTGCCGAGGAACTCCTTTTCACCCTTTATGCCGGGCTTTCTGCCCATAGCGCCGGTCGCGATTATCAGAGACCTCCCCTTATAGGTTTTGTCCATTGTGATGACTTCTTTTACCTCCCCCTCCAGGTTGACGCCCACGACCTGTGTCTCTACATATTCAGCGCCGAATCCTATCGCCTGATTACGGAAGATATCAAGTAGTTCTTTGCCGCTGACAGGGGCGGGCAGTCCCGGATAATTCTCTATCTTGCTTGTAAAGGCGAGGGCGCCTGCAGTAGGGGATTTGTCAAG
>JBFLVX010000185.1:0-3269 GCA_040758255.1 Nitrospirota bacterium | reverse complement strand
AACCAATAAATTTTAAAACTTACTTTTTATGCAGGCTCGTTCCCGCCGGATTTTCAAAATGACAGAGTATCTTTAAAATGCTAAAATAGTCTTGCCTTAAATTACCTTGCCGGAGAGAACTTGATACACCTATACAGGACACCTGCTTTTTCAGAGGAAAAGAAGAACGCCCTCTTATCCGCCGTGCGGCAGACTATATCTTCGGAGGTCGGGGATATAATCACCGAGCATTGCTTCAATATCGAGGCGTCGAGTGATGTTTCTCCTAAAGATGCTGAGACGCTTCGTTGGCTGTTATCAGAGACATTTGAGCCTGAGAATTTAGCGGAGTACAGCTTTTTAACCAGTAATTATCCCTATGCCGAAGGGGGGCAGTGGGTCATTCTGGAAGTAGGCCCCCGAATGAACTTTACAACCGCATGGTCTACAAATGCTGTTTCAGTCTGTCATTCATGCGGGCTTCGCAATATCACACGCATTGAGCGCTCCAGAAGATATAAGTTCATCTTCAGAAACGGGTCAACATGCGATCCTGATAAATTAACCGACTTCTACCAGTCGCTCATCACCGTTCACTCTTCGCTCTTTTATGACCGCATGACCGAATGCCCTTATCCTGATACGCTGGAGAGCTTTGAATCAGGCATTGAGCCCTTGCCTGTTTATGAGATACCTCTGAAGGAGGAGGGCAAAGCCGCTCTCTCGAAGATAAACCATGAGATGGGGCTTGGTCTTGATGACTGGGATATTGATTATTACTACAACTTATTTGTCAATGATATAGGCAGGAACCCGACGAATGTGGAGTGCTTTGACCTGAGCCAGTCCAACAGCGAGCACTCAAGGCACTGGTTCTTCAGGGGGAAGCTGATAGTTGACGGTGAGGATATGCCGCATAACCTTATTGAGATGATAAAGCAGCCGCTTAACCTTAACGAGGGGAACAGCGTTATCGCATTCAGGGACAACTCAAGCGCGATAACGGGATATGAGATTCAAACGATAATACCGAAAGATCCTCTTAAGCCGTCTAAATTTCAAAAGCAGAGCCGGAATTACAACCTGATATTTACCGCTGAAACCCACAACTTTCCAAGCGGGGTCGCGCCTTTTCCGGGCGCTGAGACCGGCACGGGCGGAAGGATAAGGGATGTTCAGGCAACAGGCAGGGGTGGGCTCGTCATTGCAGGCACAGCCGCTTATTGCGTAGGCAATCTTCTGATTCCCGGATACGAACTGCCGTGGGAAGAGAGGTCATTCATATATCCTTCTAACCTTGCGTCTCCTCTTGAGATAGAGATTCAGGCGAGCAACGGCGCATCCGATTATGGCAATAAATTCGGCGAGCCTGTCATACAGGGCTTCACTCGTTCTTTCGGCATGAGGCTTCCTAATCAGGAACGCATCGAGTGGATAAAGCCGATAATGTTCACAGCCGGCATTGGGCAGATGGATTCGAGGCACACTGAAAAGGGCGAGCCTGAAAAAGGGATGCTTGTGGTGAAGATAGGCGGGCCTGCATACAGGATCGGCATCGGCGGAGGCGCGGCCTCAAGCATGATACAGGGAGAGAATATCGCGGAACTCGATTTCAATGCTGTTCAGCGCGGGGACGCAGAGATGGAGCAGAAACTTAACAGGGTCCTGCGCGCCTGTGTTGAGATCGGCATTAAGAACCCCATAGTCAGCATACATGATCAGGGAGCAGGCGGGAACTGCAATGTAGTAAAAGAGATAATTTACCCTGCCGGCGCAAATATCGAGGTAAGAAATATACAGCTTGGAGACGCAACCCTTTCAGTCCTTGAGATATGGGGAGCCGAGTATCAGGAACAGAACGCGCTCCTCATTAAACCCGAAGAGATAGGAATCTTTCAGCAGATGTGCGAAAGAGAGAAGGTTCCTTATGCTGTTATCGGGCAGATAACAGGCGACGGTTATGTAATTCTTCATGATGAAAAAGACGGGAGCACGCCCGTGAATCTCAATCTTAAAAAAGTGCTTGGAGATATGCCCCAGAAGACATTTCACCTTAACCGCATCCCTCAAACATTATCGAAGCTGAACTTCGATAATGTTACGGTCAAAGAGGCGCTCGAAAGGGTGCTGAGGCTACTTTCGGTAGGCTCGAAAAGGTTCCTCACAAACAAGGTAGACAGAAGCGTTACAGGCCTGATAGCCAGGCAGCAGTGCGCAGGGCCTTTGCAGCTTACTGTCTCGGATGTTGCTGTTATTGCTCAAAGCCACTTTGGCCTTACAGGCTCAGCCATATCCATCGGAGAGCAGCCTATAAAAGGTCTCTTAAACCCTGCGGCGATGGCAAGGATGTGCGTTGGAGAAGCGCTGACCAATATAGTGTGGGCGAAAATAAGCGCATTAGAGGATATAAAGTGCTCAGGAAACTGGATGTGGGCTGCGAAACTCCCCGGCGAAGGCGCAAGGCTTTATGATGCGGCAGTGGCTGTGAGCGATATTATGACAAAGTTAGGCATTGCCATTGACGGAGGCAAGGACAGCCTCTCAATGGCTGCGCAGGTAAGGGATTCTTCAGGCAATACTGAAACAGTAAGAGCGCCTGGCACACTGGTTATCTCAGCATATGCCTCATGCCCTGATATTACAAAGGTGATCACGCCTGATATAAAGAAGCCGGGAGAGAGCAGGCTTATTTATATTGATCTGGGAAACGGAAAGAACCGCCTTGGCGGAACAGCGCTGACGCATGTTTATAATCAACTCGGCAGTGAAACGCCAAATGTTGATGACCCGAAATTATTAAAACGCGCATTCAACGCCGTGCAAGAATTAATTGAGAAAGATATGATCCTTTCCGGCCATGACAGAAGCGACGGCGGCCTGATAACAACGCTTCTTGAGATGGCATTTGCGGGGAATTGCGGAATTGATATAAATGGGTTAGGGGTCAGGGGTCAGGGGTCAGAAAAGGATATAATGTCGGCACTGTTCTCTGAAGAGCTTGGGCTTGTGATGGAATATATGCCTAACAATGAAAAAGATCTCATATTTGAGCTTGAGAAGAATGACATACCATATCAGATTATCGGCAGGACATTATTTAATAAGAAAATTATCATTAAACCTCTCACCTCTGACCTCTCACCTCTGACCATAGTTGATGAAGACATGATCTCTCTAAGGGCGATATGGGAAGAGACGAGTTATCAGTTGGAGAAGCTACAGATGAACCCTGTATGCGCTGAAGAGGAGCGGAAGAATATTTTAGAGAGGAAGGGGCCTGATTATATCTT
>JBFLVX010000184.1:0-3389 GCA_040758255.1 Nitrospirota bacterium | reverse complement strand
TGATTATATTGTCAAGGTATGCGGCAGCCTTTTCAGTGTCCGGCGCGCCGAGAAGCTCGTTGAATATCTCCTCTATACCTTCCAATATGGCGTGGCCTACGGGGTTGCTGAACTGATTCTTCTGGCTCTTTAAAAAATTTGCGGTCTCTTCAGGATAGGTCTCTATTATCAGATCGAACCACTTCTTCAGGATTTGCGATCTTTTCTCTAATAAAAGGTCGTTGAGGTTCATTCTTTAATAATTCGGGAAGCGGATCGCAGATCCCGGTCTTAAGCTGAATGGGATCCGCTTTCAGTAATCCGCAGTATATCAGCAATAAATTAATTTGAGACTTAGCTTAAAGGGTTGGCACTGATAATAAGCAACGCCAACCCTTTAAGCTCATCTTTATAATTTTTTTATACGCAGCCTGTTGGTTTCGGAAGCCCGGCATACTTACAAGCCTGCTTTGCAGGGCCGGCAGGATAGAGCTGATACAGGTATTTGGTGTTACCCTTCTCCTTGCCCATTGTCTTTCCGATCTCTTTAGTGAGAATCTTTATCATAGGGGCGATCTGATACTTCTGGAAATAGTCCCTGAGGAATCTGATGATCTCCCAGTGCTCCTCGGAAAGGTCTATCCCCTCTTCCTTTGCCATATGAGTAGCTATATTCTCATTCCACTGCTGCCAGTCAACAAGATAACCGTCATCGTCAATCTCAAAACTTTTGCCGTCAACTTCAATTGAAGCCATAATTTAATACTCCTCCTTTTGGTTTTGTCGTGTGGTTAAAATACTAAACTGGAATATATTTTTGCAAGTTTTATCAGTCAAACACTTTAATATAAAAAGCCGTTTTCGGTCAAATAAAAAAAACTAATATAATCTTTATCTATCCTAATATATTTTATCAGGCTTCATCTCAGCGGCAAAAGCCTCTAATTATTCACGGCTTTCAGCTTAACGAAAAGGAGTTTGCCTGCCTTCTCCCCCTGGCTTCCGCGCCCCGTTGTATTGGAAGCGAAATTGTAATCAAGTATCTCCTCATCATAATCATCAGTGCCCAGAGAAAGGGACTTGTCCAAGTCTCCCCTGCAGAGGAAACCGAGCGCGTCCAGATATATCTCCCCGAGATTATGGCCTGTGCGGTCCAGCACATAAACCGCGCCGCACCTGCATATGCCGCCTGTCAGCTCAATTGACTTAAAATCTATATCAGCAGGCCGGGCCAGATAATTATCACAAAATGGACACTGTAATGGATGCGTTCTTGCCACAAATTACCCCCTTTATCCTGAATTGCTCATCATGCTGAAAAACTTGCCTATTATAAAACCGAAAACAACTCCGATCATACCGCCTATAACGCCAATTCCTAAAACGATTACAACGATGCCAGAATAAATGAACCAGCTCCTCTCTGCCCAGTCAGGGCCAAGAAATAAATTTGTATCGTGTTTAACTGATTCGTACCAGCCTCCTTCGGCCCCGCTCATCATGAAATCCATAGAAAGGGACACTGAAACACCCATGACCACGCCAAAAATAGCGCCTGCCAATAATGTTGTCTTTACAAAAGGCTTCATTTCACAATTATATTTTAAAATAAATCAAAAAGATGTTACATTTTATGCATATACTTTTGCAAGGGGATGATGTTGGGGAAGATATATAAATACATAATCGAATTTATCACCAGGTTCATTGAAAATTCCAAACCTCTGGTAATCGTACTGATAATCGCGGTTGTGATAATGGGGGCTGCGAACGGCTATAAATATTATAACTTTACTAAAAATGACCCGAAGTATTGTGAATTATGCCATTTGATGAAGGAGTCCTACCTCTCATGGCAGAAGAGCTCTCATAACGACATAGTCTGCCAAACCTGCCATTCAATGAGCCTTATCAGTCAAAACAGTCTTCTGATAAAATACGTCATCTCCGGCAATAAAGAAGATATCCCTCAAAAGCACGGGAGCATTGCGCCATGGGAAACCTGCAAGACATGCCACCTTGATGAAGCAACGCAAGGGGCTGTTTCAATGAGGAAGTCTTACGGCCATGCAAAACACGTATTCATGGAGAAGATAGAGTGCAAAGAATGCCATGCCGCCAGCATGCATAACTTTATCCCGGATGAAAAGAAATGCATGGCGTGCCATAAAGATAAAGGGGTGCACGGCCTGGGGATGGAGAGCTTTGCGTGCCTCACCTGCCATGTTTATGGCGATACCACCGCTATGCCTACAAAGGAAAAGTGCTTAAAATGCCATAAGAACATACCTGAGAAAGCGCCGATGAGCAGCGTTGATTGCAGGAACTGCCATAAACCTCATGGCAAGATCAGGCCAAGCTCTGCTGACTGCCTGAGCAACTGCCACACCAACCAGCAGACCATAGGCAGACATGACAAGCACACAAAGATCTCATGCCTCGAATGTCATAAAGCGCACGAATGGAAGGTTGGGAGGAAACTGGCGCCGTCTCTCTGCTCAAAATGCCATGAATATAGAGACCCCGGCTCTTTCATCTTTTAACAATCAAAACAGATTACCAGTAGTGTTTAATTGCTTCTCCTCTTTTCTTGTGTTATCATTACTATAAGCTAAAAAGAGCAAATTGCTATCCTTTTAATAAAGGGGGGTTAACATGAGAAAAAATGTCTTAAAACTTGTTTTAGGATTAGCTATAACTATAGTTGTGCTAACAGTAGGAACTACTTTTGCAATAGCTGCTTCTTTTAATATTGCAGGACCCGCGGCTAATGATATTGATACTAATCCTGCAACAAGTATTATGCTGAATGTAACTGAGGACGGGACAATTACTGATCTCAATTTGAATATCAATATTTCAAATCCTTATGCTGACGATGTTGATATATTCCTTATTCACAATGGGGTAACCGTTCATGTCTACGATGCGATCGGTGATACTTGGAGCTCTTTCATAAATGCCACTTTTGATGACGAAGCAGTATTAAGCTATCCTGCCAATGGAACTGTAAATGGTACTTTCCGGCCATCGCCTGATTCACTCAGCGCATTCGATGGCCTTGAACTATCCGGAGTTTGGGAACTTCGGCTTTTAGATACAATAGTACCTAACGATGACAATGATCTTATTAGTTGGAGTATTAGCGGAACGACTGCTGATGATATCTGTTCCTACACCATGAACATACCCACATCACCGGCAAACATCGGCACATTCACCCCTGGTATTAATATGAGCTATGATCCTATGGTAGCGCGTTCCTTCGGACTTGAAGATGCATGGGATATGCTGACCGGACGTTTGTGGCTGCCTTGCTGGAGAAACGGCCACGCGGACATCTATCTTGTGCTTGATGCTCCGGCCTATGGAGGCAAATTCATGCTGAGCGAATTACATCAGTGGCTTTC
>JBFLVX010000183.1:0-3518 GCA_040758255.1 Nitrospirota bacterium | reverse complement strand
AATCTTGCGGAGTACCTGCTGTAGATTTTAATATTTATTTTCGTGTTATTTGCGCCCTTTACAAATCAGGCATCAATTGAGTACTATTTAAAGTTATTGGTTGAAGAATATAGTCTCCCGATTTAGTGCTATATTCTTTAAATGTTATGGAGAGGTGGCCGAGTGGTCGAAGGCAGCCGCCTGCTAAGCGGTTGTGGGGGTCAAACTTCACCCAGGGTTCGAATCCCTGCCTCTCCGCCAAGCACAATAATTGAATTTAGCCGCATAAATAATAGAAAAGGAGAAGAGTATGAAAAAAATTATTGCAGTAATGGCTATAACAGTAACCCTATTTTCCTTCTTTGCATGCAAGAAGAAGGAGGAGAAACAGCCTGTGCCTCAGGCTCCGGCTCAAGGGCCGATAATGTCGCCTCACGCAGAAGCTCCGGGTCAGGGCATGCCGCCTCATGGCGCACCCCAGCAGCAAAAGATGGAATTTAAGGTAGTTGTCCCGGCTGAAGTAAAAGAGGCATGGTCTGCCGTGAAACTTGTTGTAAATGACAAAAAAACAAATAAACAAAAGGACTTTACCGTAGCAATAGGCAAGGAACTTACGGTTCCTGATTCAAATTTAAAAATAATGGTAGCTCACTTCATCCCGGATTTCAAAATGACCGAACAGACTATTACATCAGCCTCGAATGATACCAACAATCCTTCTGCGGGCGTGACTATCTATGAGAATGGCAAGCAGATATTCCCTGCTTCCGGAGAATTGGGATGGCTCTATTCAAAGTTTCCGGCCATACACCCTTTTCAGCATGAGCGGTTTGAAGTAACTTTAAAAGAGGGGATAAAGAAATAAGCCTGCGCCCATAGCTCAGCTGGATAGAGCGGCGGACTACGAATCCGTAGGTCGGGAGTTCGAATCTTCCTGGGCGCACCATTTAAGGTTATCGTTGTCGGCTCTTGGTAATAAGGCTATAGTGGATAGATGCGAGGTCTGCAAGAAACCCTTGAATGAATGCGTATGCTGCCCTGTCTGCTTCCCTGAAAAGACTAAAAGTCAATGATTTCTAAAGATGTATTTTTTATGCGCCTTGCTCTTAAGGAAGCAGAAGCGGCAGTTTCAGAGAACGAGGTGCCTGTAGGCGCAGTCCTTGTATTGGACGGTAAGGTCGTAGCATCTGCCCATAACAGAAGAGAATCTGAGAATGACCCGACCGCGCATGCAGAGCTGCTTGTCTTGAGAAAAGGAGCGGCGGAGACAGATAACTGGCGTTTAACAGGCTCAACGCTTTATGTAACAAAAGAACCCTGCGTTATGTGCGCGGGCGCGATGGTAAACGCGAGACTGACCAGGCTTGTTTACGGATGCAGAGACAGCAGGTACGGCGCGGTTGCAAGTCAATACCAAATAGCTTCGGATGCCAGACTCAATCACAGGATAGATGTTTTATCCGGTATTCTTGAAGATGAATGTTCTGATATACTGAAAAATTTCTTCAAGGTGCGCAGGCAAATATACCAAATTGAAGATTGAAAGTTGTCGTTGACACTTTAAGCATCTTTTAACTGTAAACTTTCCGCTTTCAACTCTTCATTCCTTGGACTGGAGAGGTGCCAGAGTGGTTGAATGGGGCGGTCTCGAAAACCGTTGTGGAGGCAACTTCACCCAGGGTTCGAATCCCTGCCTCTCCGCCAGAAAAGCAGAGATTATGATTAGGGATTAGCAATAGTTAATGGAGAGGTGTCCGAGCGGCCGAAGGAGCACGACTGGAAATCGTGTAGACGTCAAAAGCGTCTCGAGGGTTCAAATCCCTCCCTCTCCGCCATTAAAAAGAGCTCATTGTGATCGTTTAAGCAGCGCTAAACATAGAAATAGATTTTTTCCGATTTTACAATTATAATTCATTAACTGATTACAGCCAGGCCTTCGGGCCCTGTGCAACAGCATGCTGTAAAATCCGCCAGGTCCGGAAGGAAGCAACGGTAAGCAGTTATTCTGTGTGCCGCAGGATCACCTGAAGGCATGGCTTTTTAAAAACTTATGAGTTACATTGTCCTTGCACGAAAATGGCGGCCTCAAAACTTCGATGACCTCATCGGTCAGGAGACTGTAGTTAAGACCCTTAAAAACGCCCTTGCGAATGCTAAGATCGTTCATGCCTATCTCTTTTCAGGTCCGCGCGGGGTGGGGAAAACTTCTGCGGCAAGGATACTTGCAAAGGCTCTGAATTGTTTGGAGGGCCCGGCCAGTGAGCCCTGCGGAAAGTGCCTGCATTGCCAGGCTATAACAGAGGGATCCTCAGTAGATGTATTTGAGATAGACGGAGCATCCAATACAGGAGTTGATGATGTAAGAGAGTTAAGGGAGTCTGTAAAGTATGCGCCTTCAAGCGGAAAATACAAGATATATATCATAGATGAAGTTCATATGTTAAGCACACAGGCCTTTAATGCCCTTCTGAAGACCCTTGAAGAGCCTCCTGCACACGTGATCTTCATATTTGCTACAACCGAACCGAAGAAGATACCTCCGACAATCCAGTCAAGATGCCAGCACCATTCCTTCCGCAGAGTTTCAAAAGAGAGAATAAAAGAACAGCTTTTGAAAATTGTTACTGCGGAAAAAATCACTATCGGGGAGACAGCCCTTGAGATGATAGCAAGGGCTGCGGACGGCAGCATAAGAGACGCACTGACACTGCTGGACCAGGCATCTTCTTTCAGTAATGATATAACCGCACAGGACCTGCAGACCCTGCTTGGGCTGCCTGAAGTGGAGATAATGTCAAACCTTGCAGAGACCATTCTGACAGGGGATATTGCCTCAACACTCTCTACGATAAAGGAACTGACAGACAGGGGATCCGATCTTCGCTCAATATCCAAAGAGCTTGTTGAACACTTCAGAAATCTGGCGATTGTAAAGATCACACCGGATGCCGAGGATATTCTCGATTATTCAAAAGATGATATACAACGCTTTAAGCGCCGGGTGTCGGAAGTCAGCATTGAAGAGCTTACTCTGCTGCTGACAGAGCTTCTGAGGCTTGAAGGAGAAGTAAGAAGCGCCATAAATCCAAGATACACGCTTGAACTCGGGCTCCTAAGAACATCATTCATAAAAGGCATGACATCTCTTGACGAGATATTGAAGATGCTCGGAACTCCCGGTGAACATTTAGATATTTCCAGACCGGCATTGACACCAAAAAAAGAGTCCGCTTCTCCGACATACGATCAAAAGGAGGCTGTAAAGCCTCAAGAGACTCCCGATAAATCATCCGCCATGGACAAGGAGAAGATATGGAATGGGTTAATCAAGAACCTTGATTCGAAAGATCATCTCCTTGCCTGCAAACTTGCGGAGGCAAAGATAGTAAACCTCTCAGCAACCGAGTTTATAATCGGATTTAATGGCGGGATGTCGGTTCTTGCGGATTCCATAAAGAATAATTCGCAATTGATTGAAAGAGAGCTGAATGATCTAACCGGCAATAAACTGAGATTAAAAATCATGTCGTTAGCCGCTG
>JBFLVX010000182.1:0-3545 GCA_040758255.1 Nitrospirota bacterium | reverse complement strand
GAAACAGCCACCTTTGCCTCATTTATAAGATATTTAGCAAATTCAAGCGAGCCCATCTTTCTAAACGGTTCAGGTATCTGAGCCCATACAAACATGGTTGCCTTAGGAGGTTCTATGATCCAGCCCGCGCTTTTTAATGCCTGTATAAGAACGTTCCTCCTGTCTTCATATGTCTTTGCAATCTCCGCAACACAATCCTGAGGCCCCCTCAATGCGATAATGCTCGCAATCTGTATCGGCTGAAACATGCCATAGTCAAGATAGCTCTTTATTGTAGTAAGAGCGCCCACAACCTCCCTGTTGCCTACGCAAAACCCGACCCTCCACCCTGCCATTGAGTAACTCTTGGTGAGTGAGAAGAATTCCACGCCGACATCCTTTGCCCCGGGAACCTGCAAAAAACTCGGCGGCCTATAACCGTCAAATGCGAGATCCGCATAAGCAAAGTCATGAAGAACTATAATATTATTCTCTTTTGCAAAATCAACCACCTTCTTGAAAAATTCAAGATCAGTGCATGTTGTCGTGGGGTTATGAGGAAAGTTTATGACCAATATTTTTGGTTTCGGCCATGCAGATTTGAAGGCATCTTCTACGCCGGCAAAGAAATCCGTATCTTTCTGGATAGGTATGCTTCTCACATCTCCTCCTGCGAGTATGAAACTATATGGGTGTATGGGATACGCAGGGGCTGGCGTCAATACGAGATCGCCGGGCTCGATCATCGCATACGCGAGATGAGACAGGCCTTCCTTTGACCCTATTGTAACAACAGCCTCATTCTCATGATTAAGGTCAACATCAAAACGTCTTTTGTACCATTCGCATATGGCAAGCCTCAGTTGAGTTATTCCCTTTGAAGCTGAATACCTGTGGTTCTTGGGATTTTGAACGGCTTCGGTAAGTTTATCAACGATATGTTTTGGGGTCGGAAGATCAGGATTTCCCATCCCGAGGTCAATTATATCATCGCCCTTTCTCCTTGCCTCCATCTTAAGCTGGTTTACTATGGCAAACACATAAGGCGGCAGCCTTTTTATTCTCTTGAATTCGTGCATCTAATCTCCTTGTAAATTTGAATTTTTAATTTTTACAATACATATCTTTCGCGTTCATAGAACTTCTTGTAAGCGGCGATGAGGCCACAGCCTTAAAACCCATCCTAAGCCCTTTGTTTTTGTACCCCTCAAAAATATCCGGCATTACATATTCATAAACAGGCAGATTTTTTCTTCGAGGCTGAAGATACTGCCCTATTGTCAGAAAATCACATCCTGCATCTATCAAATCTCTCATAACAGATAAAACCTCATGCTCCTTTTCGCCAAGACCTAACATAAATCCGGATTTTGTCTTTATATCAGGGTAAAGCCTCTTTGCTGATTTTAGGACATTCAGGGAAAGCATATAATCAGCTCCTGGTCTGACGATAGGATAAAGTCCCGGAACAGTTTCGATGTTATGATTAAAGACATCAGGCTGCGCGTCGAGAACAGTCCTTAGAGCTTCAGGATCACCCTGAAAATCCGGGGTCAATATCTCGACCTTCATTTCAGTATCTCTTTCTCTCAATGCCTGAATAGTTTTGGCAAACTGTCCTGCTCCGCCATCCTGCAGGTCGTCTCTTGTAACAGATGTTATCACTACAAATTTCAGCCCCAGAGAAAAAGCTGCATCAGCCACCCTCTCAGGCTCACAGGAATCAACCGGCAGCGGCGTGCTGGACTCAACAGCGCAGAAGGCGCAATTTCTTGTGCACCTGTCTCCAAGTATCATAAATGTTGCCGAATTATTAGAGAAACATTCCCCCTGGTTGGGGCACCTCGCCTCCTCGCAAACAGTAAAGACCCCGTGAAACCTCAGTATCTTTTTTGTTTCGTGAGTTCCAGTTGACTTTATCTTTATCCATTCAGGATGACGCATATCAATATATTAACAGCAAAAATACTGTTGTCCTCTTTGGCAAGCCCTGCAAAAAACAGCAAAGCTCACGTGTTAAGATACCAAAAAGAGAGACAACAATCAATGGAACGCCGCAATTAAACAGGAAAACCGTTTTTTTATTAAGAAATGTTATAATTTTAAAAGCTGCGGTCTTTGCAGCCTAACAAAGGAGGTAATGTCTTTATGAGCAAGCTCAATTGCTGGGAATTTAAGAAGTGCGGCAGGGAAGCCGGAGGAGCCAAGTCAAATGAACTTGGCGTATGTCCTGCGACTACAAATGCGGATCTTAACGGAGTTCACGGCGGCAAGAATGCGGGAAGGGCCTGCTGGATTGTAGCCGGCAGTATGTGCGGCGGCCAGCTTCAGGGTACGTTTGCGCAGAAATATCATAATTGCAAGATATGCGATTTTTATCAGGCGGTGAAGGATGAAGAAGGTTCAAAATTTGAACTCTCAATAGTGCTGCTTAACAAGATTAAAAGTTTTGAGAGTTCTTCTAAATCCTGATTATCTTTTCGGCAATACTGTGGAAGACTAACTGAGAACTTAACAATGCCGGATTCTTAAGATAAGGAATAATCCCCAACACAGGAACCTTACCTATACTCTCGATTATTTCAGGGTTGCTCTTTTCAGATAAATCTTTTCCTGCACCGGATGCGTGATTAATTATAACGCCATGCAGATTAATACCTCTGCTTCTCGCAGCTTCAATTGTGAGAAGGGTATGATTAATAGTTCCCAATCCCGCCCTTGATACGATTATCAGCGGCAGGGCAAGGTCTTTAATCAAATCAAGACAGAGATATTCTTTATAAACCGGCGTCATTATCCCCCCGGCTCCTTCAATAACAATAAAATCACAAGACTTTGAAAGACGGTTGTAGGCTGAAATTAGTTTGCTCCTTTTTATCACCACGCCTTCATGCTCAGCCGCCACAGCCGGCGCAAGCGGCTGCCTGAACCTGTAAGGGTTAACTGCGTCGAGAGATTCGTCTATTCCTGATGCATCTAAAAGTTTAACGGCATCCGCCGGCACAAGTCTTCCGTTTTTTATTTTGCAGCCTGTCTCAACAGGTTTCATAGGACAGACATTAATGCCCTTCCCTCTTATCGCCTCAATGAGCCCTGCTGCCACAAAGGTCTTGCCGATACCCGTATCCGTGCCTGTTATGAAGATCCCTCTGTGCATTCGTTTCATATCCGTAACTTAGATTATCCTTGAATCCAGATTAAAAATCTGCCCTGTTATACCTGACGTTCCGGCAAGATAGCAGATAAATTCTGCGACATTATCCGGATTTGAATATTTACTTATAAGACTATACTTGAGTGCGGATTCTTTTGCTTTCTCATGAGATGCCGTTCCCATATCTGTCAGCATATACCCGGGAAGAACCATATTAACCATAATATTGTATCTGCCTAACTCTTTTGCGGATGATAGTGTCAACCCAACAAGACCTGCCTTTGACGCAGAGTATGCCGACAGCCCTGCCCTGCCCTTCAGGCCTGCAATTGAACCTATATTTATAATATGACCTTTCTTTTGCCGGATCATCTGTCTTGCAACTGCGCGCATGAAATTAAAAGAGCCTTTC
>JBFLVX010000181.1:0-3564 GCA_040758255.1 Nitrospirota bacterium | reverse complement strand
GCATGTCTCAGGTATGCGGAGTTTTCTTTTGAGAGTCTGTTCATTCAGCCCTCGTATTTATTCAGGTGCGGGTAAAACTACTTGCTCTTACATGCTATTCTTCAATCGGTTCAGCCACACAACATGACTCTTCTCTTCAATTATGATCTTGTCAATAAGTTCCTTATCCTGAATCATTTCTCTCATGCTGTAGAAATAAAGAAGCGTCTCCTTCTCAAAAACAAGAGCAAATTTAACGGCTTCATCAGGTGTCTTTATATGTTCAAGTGAAGGAAGGGACTTATTACTTCCAAGAAAGAATTCCGATTCGACAATTGCCCTCAGGTAATGAGAGACCTCTTCCCAGTCCTCTGCTCCTCCGGTCCCGGCCTTTTCTCTCAGACTTGCAAAGAATTTTTCATGATGCAGTTCCTTTATCGCAAGCGTTTCAAAAAGCTTCCTGAGTTCCTCATGCTTTTCAAACCTGCCTGCCATTTGATTATAAAATTCATACCCGAGCCTCTCTGTCTGAACAGCCTGCTCAATAACCTCGCTTACGGAAAAAGTTCCCATCTCGCCTCCTCTTTATAAGGTTAATATCTTTTGAATTTAACTCGTAAAAAATGAGAACGGGTAACTCTTATCTTTCACCCAATCTTTCTAATGCATTTTCGTAAGGTTTTGCTTTCTCTTCACCGACTAAACCATTCAGTACAATAAGGGCGTTGTCTTTTACAAATGTCCATGAGTAAAGCTCTGCCTTATTGTTAAGTTCACGATAATGATTTATTACCTTCTCCATGTCATCCCGCCGATCAAATGTTAAAATGCAACCGATAGCGTTCTCCCCGATAGACGGACTCGCAAATCTTACAGCTTCCTTTGCCTTTGCGGGTAATGAACTATAGTCAGCCTCCGTGACCTGTCCTGTTTTCTGAATTTCTATTCCGTTTGTCAGCATCGTATTCACAACGTCTTCAGGTGTCCATTTGTAATGAGTAAATGAAGATGGGATAGGGGAAGGCATTACATTAGGTTGAATCTGCATCGGAGATGAAGCACTGGGAGGAGCTGGAGGAGGATGAGATGATATATCTTTGACGTAGACAGTTGCAATCACCAGAAAGATTACCAGAAACATGAAAGTTGTAACTATTTTTTGTCTCATCATATAAATTCTCCTTTTCTTCCATTATATGTCTTTGTATTAAAACTTTTGCCCGAATATCTATCTAAACTTATCACACTACAACCAGTTTTTCAATGTTTCGCTAAATTGTTTAGGCTGCCAGGATATAAAACCCGAAGCCGACTAATATCAACGCCGTGATTACTAAAACTCCTTCAAATATTTTTTGCAGTTTACGGGAATGCACATATTCAAGCATAATGCCGAGCAGGCCGTTGAAGCCGTGATAAATTGCTGAGAGGAGAAATATGAAGTTGAACGTCTTCCAGTTAGGGCCTGTCTGCGCGGGGCCGCCGTAATGCATTGTATAAAAATGGAGGCTTAACCCTGCAAGAAGAATTACCCCGGTGATCCTCAGGAAGAACCATTCAAAGACCTCTTTTCTCAATGGATGCCTCCCAGAATAGGCCATGCGCCGATAAGGAATATCATACCGCCTGTCAGCGCAGCGATAAAAAACAATGTTTTCTGCAGCCGTGTGGGAACACCCATGTCAAGCAGGATAAGCCTTATGCCGTTGAAAGAGTGTGCTATAACCGTAAGAAGAAGTCCTGCTTCTCCGAATTTAATAAACTGATTTTCGACCAACTTCCTCAGTGATTCAGATATTACGGGGTCTTTGAGGCCGCTGAAGAAGTAAAGGTGGAAGATTATATATATAGTCAGAGCAATACCGCTTATCCTGTGTATTATCCACGCGAATGAGCCGGGCTGTAATCTGTATCGCATTACTTCTTGCCTCTCGAAAAAAACCTCTTGACTTCGAGGCGCTTCATCTCTGTTATATGCTGTGTGATATCAATCTCTTTGGGACAAGCCTCAACACAGTTATATATAGAATGGCAGCGCCATAGACCCTGCGCATGGATTATCCTTCCAAGACGCTCATCAAAAGCCCTGTCGCGCGAGTCGAATATAAACCTGTAAGCCTTTAACAAAGCCGCCGGGCCAAGGTACTCCTTGTCCGCCCAGTAGGTCGGACAGGAAGATGTGCATGAGCCGCACATTATGCACGTTATTGATTGAAGTATCTTCTCCTGTTCATGACTGCTCTGGAGCCTTTCGCGCTCAGGCGGAATTTCATTATTGATAAGATGCGGCAAGACCTCTTCATTCTTGGCGAAGAACTGCGTCATGTCAACAACCAGATCTTTAATGACCGGATACGCCGCGAGCGGTTCGACAGTGATTTTCTCAGGCATATCTTTGATCAGAGTCTGGCAGGCAAGACCGTTCTTCCCGTTTATCTTCATTGCGCATGAACCGCATATCCCGTGAGCGCATGAACGTCTAAATGTGAGCGTGCCGTCAAAATTATCTTTGATCTTTATCAGTCCGTCCAGAAGCCTCTCCATAGGCTCCATCTTAACGCTGAACTCCTGCCATCGGGGCGATCTCTCTTCGGAGGGGTTGAATCGTTTGATCTTGAAAGTGTAAGTAGTCATACTTCAGTACTTCCTCTCCTCAGGCTGAAACCTTGTTATCTTTACGGGCTTGTGTTTAAAACCCACCGCCCTCTCCTTCTTAAACGCAAACGTATGCTTAAGCCACTCAGCATCATCCCTTTGAGGAAAGTCATCTCTGAAATGCGCGCCCCTCGATTCTTCTCTCTGCAATGCTGAGGAAGCGATAACCTTTGACAGGGTGATCAGATGGCCAAGCTCTATGGCATCCAAAAGTTCAGTGTTGAATAATTTCCCTTTGTCCGTTAATACAACATGTTCCGCCTTATCTTCTATAGCGTAAATCTTAGTTACGAGCCTCTTTAGTCCATCCTCGTTTCTAAAAACAGAGCATAAGTCCATCATCGCACTTTGCACTTCGATCCTTACATCGCCTATCCTTTGATCTCCTTTGCACTCGATTGTTGAATCTATTAAAGATGCGGCTTTGTCAATCGCGTTTTGAGAAATATTGCCTCTCTCCGCAGACTTATTTTCGCCTGCCATTGCAATGCCCGCCCGTCTCCCAAAGACAACCGTATCCAGAAGCGAATTACAGCCGAGCCTGTTAGCTCCATGAACGGATACGCAAGCGCATTCTCCTGCAGCGTATAAACCTTTGATAACGCCGCCCTTCTCATCTTTCAATACCCTGCCGTCCGCATCCGTAGGGATTCCTCCCATGGCATAGTGAGCTGTCGGCAATACAGGTATCGGCTTCTCGAACGGATCGATCCCCATATATATTTTGCAAAATGTGGTTATCTCAGGGAATCTTTCATTCAGTACCTGCTTTGATATATTACGCAGATCAAGGTGCACATAATCTTTCCCGTCAATCCCCCTCCCCTCTTTTATCTCGGTCATTATAGCCCTTGACGCCATATCTCTCGGCGCAAGGTCTTTTATCGCGGGTGCGTATCTCTCCATGAACCTTTCGGACTGACCATTAAC
>JBFLVX010000180.1:0-3568 GCA_040758255.1 Nitrospirota bacterium | reverse complement strand
GTGGCAAAATAATCAAGGAAGAAGAGAGGCTTGGCACCGCTTGTAAGCAGGTCATTGACAGACATAGCGACAAGGTCTATCCCGACAGTATCATGCCTGTTAAGCATAAAGGCGATCTTCAGTTTTGTGCCGACGCCGTCTGTGCCGCTTACAAGGACAGGGTCTTTGTATCTTAATTGTTTTAAGCCGAAGAACGCGCCGAAGGAGCCGATGTCATTTAGCACCCCGGGAATAAAAGTGGAATGTGCCAGAGGCTTGATAATATCAACTAATTTATCTCCTTTTGTTATGTCTACTCCGGATGATTTGTAAGTAAGCGGCATATGACTCCTTATTATATTTGTCAAAAATGTTTAAGCTCAGTCCACGTTCTTTGCTCTATGCTCCTTAGTATTGCCCTTTACCTTCTTTAGCCCTTCTTTCGCTGCCATCTGAGCGGCGATCTTTTTGCTCCTGCCCTTTCCTGAACCGTACATCTCGTCATTTACAAAGACATTGACTTCAAATATTTTACTGTGTTCAGGCCCCTCTTCTTTATGAGTCGAATATTTTGGAAGAACTCCAAACTCTGCCTGCGCAACCTCCTGAAATTTTGTCTTGAAATCAAAGAGGAGATTGTTTGTAATAAGCTCATCCGCCTTATGTTTTAGATTTATGAGCACGAATTCTTTTGCCTTTTTGAGCCCCCCGTCAAGATAGATAGCGCCCAAAACAGACTCAAATGCGTTTGCAAGAAGAGACGGTTTCCTCCTTCCGCCTGTCAGCTCTTCGCCCTTGCCAAGCTGAAGGTAGCTGCCGATGTCGAGCTTTATTGCAGCTTCTGCCAGCGTGGCCTCCTGCACCGCATATGCTCTGACCTTGGAGAGTTCGGATTCTGTGTACTCAGGATAGGCATTGTAGAGATAATCACTGATAATTATTGAGAGGACAGCGTCACCTAAAAACTCCATGCGCTCATTGAACATGATACCCTCTTTATGTTTTTCATGGGCAAAAGACTTGTGAGTAACAGCCTCTTTTAGAAGAGATTTTTTTTTGAAGGCGTATCCTATGGATACCTCAAGAGGAGCTATACTTTTTGAGAACGATGCACGCATTTGTTCCGCCGAATCCAAAGGAGTTAGATATTGCGACATTTATATCAAGAGGCCTTGAACTGTTTGGCACATAGTCAAGGTCACATTCCGGGTCAGGCTCATCAAGATTAATAGTCGGAGGGACTATGCCATTAAAAATACTGAGAGCGCATATTACTCCCTCTACTCCGCCTGAAGCTCCGAGGAGATGTCCTGTCATGGACTTGGTGGAGCTGACACACAATTCATATGCATGCTGACCGAAGACGTTCTTTATCGCTACCGTCTCCAATTCATCGCCGTATTTTGTTGATGTTCCATGCGCGTTAATATAGTTCACTTCATGCGGATTTATACTGGAATCTTTTAATGCATTACGCATACATCTGGCAGCGCCATCGCCGTCAGGCGACGGGCTCGAAATATGATATGCATCCGATGTCATTCCGTAGCCGTTAATCTCAGAGTAAATCCTCGCTCCTCTTTTTACCGCGTGCTCTAACTCTTCAAGTATAAGCATGCCTGCGCCTTCGCCCATAACAAAACCGTCTCTGTCTTTATCAAACGGCCTGCTCGCTTTTTCAGGCTCGTGATTTCTTCTTGAGAGGGCCTTCATGGCTGCAAAACCGCCTATAGCTAATGGCGTAATAGTTGCTTCCGCGCCCCCGGCGATCATTGCATCGGCAACTCCGCTCTGCACTAATCTGAACGCTTCCCCGATTGAATGAGTTCCGCTGGCGCAAGCGGTTGCAACAGCAGAATTAGGGCCCTTAGCCCCGAACCTTATGGATATCTGTCCTGCAGCGAGGTTTATTATTGTCATGGGGATAAAAAAAGGTGAGATCTTACGGTGTCCTTTTTCATTGAGGAGTTTGGTATAATGTTCAACTGCGGGGAGACCGCCCATGCCCGAGCCTACTATCACGCCGATTCTTTCGGAATTTTCAGCAGTGATTTTCAGACCGGAGTCCTCCATAGCCATTACAGCGGCAGCCAGACCGAGATGGATAAATCTATCCATCTTCTTCTGCTCTTTTGCCTCTATAAAGCGGTCTGCTTCAAAATCGGGAACCTCCGCAGCTATCTGGCATGGTATGTCGGCAGGATCAAAGTGGGTTATTCTTCGGACACCGGAACGTCCCTCAATAATCCCTTTCCATGATTTCTCTGTTCCTGTGCCGAGCGGCGTTACCATCCCCACTCCGGTTATAACAACTCTTCTGCGAGTCATAATATTAATAGAACGGTTACGTCAGTTGCCGGATTTTTCATTTATATACTTGATTGCATCCTGTACTTTTAGTATCTTTTCAGCGTCCTCATCCGGGATTTCAATATTAAAGGCCTCTTCAAATGCCATGACAAGTTCAACAGTATCAAGTGAATCCGCGCCGAGGTCATCTATGAAGGATGCTCCCGCAGTCACCTTTTCGCTGTCAACACCAAGCTGTTTTGATATAATCTCTTTTACCTTTTCTTCTACTGCCATATAACACCTCCGTTTTTTTATTTAATGTTAAAAAATTATCATCAAAACTAAAAAAAGTAATTATACATTGTTATTTCATATTTTGCATTCTCGCCTTACAGACCGCTACATATACATGCCGCCGTTTATATGAAGAACCTGTCCGGTGATATAGTCAGACTCCTTTGAAGACAGGAATATAACGGCATTGGTTATATCATCAGGGACTCCAAATTGGCCGAGCGGGATGGAGTTCCTCATCTCATCTTTTACTTTTTCAGGCAGGGCGTCTGTCATGGCCGTCTGTATAAACCCTGGAGCTACGGCATTTACCCTTATTCCCCTGCTCGCATATTCTCTTGCAATTGTTTTTGTGAGCCCGATTACGGCAGACTTGGAAGAGCTGTAATTTGCCTGGCCCGGGTTCCCTGTAAATGCAACAACTGATGATATATTAATAATTTTCCCCGAACGCTGTTTAGACATTATTTTAACAGCCTCCTTACTGCAAAGAAACGTGCCTTTGAGGTTGATGTTTAAAACCGCGTCCCAGTCCTCTTCCTTCATCCTGATAAGCAGTCCGTCCCTTGTGATGCCGGCATTATTTACAAGTATATCAAGGCGTCCAAATTCTTTTGTAAATGTTTCAAATGCGCTTATAACTTCGTCCTGGCTGGAGACATTAAGCTTGATCGCAATGCTTTTTACTCCAAGCTTGCGGATCTCTTCCGCTGTAATCTCCGCCTTCTCAATATTTACATCAGCAATCCCCACATTAGCTCCTTCCATGGCCATTCCTATTGCCACGGCTTTGCCTATTCCCTGGGCTGCTCCTGTAATAAGCGCGCTGGTTTCTTTTAATCTCATAGTGTCTCCATAACAAACAAGGTAAATTATAGGTAATTATAAAACATTTGGCACCAAATTATACTGGTGTCAATGGATATAAAAACATTCGAGTCCCTATGTAAAACCGAGAACAAAGCGCGTCTTTTTTTCAAGAAAAAGTGCTGGAAAAAACGCA
>JBFLVX010000179.1:0-3570 GCA_040758255.1 Nitrospirota bacterium | reverse complement strand
GACCGCTATTTCCTCGATAATGTCGCTGGATGGATACTCGAACTCGACAGGGGACAGGGAATTCCATGGAAGGGCAATTACTCATCATGGCTGGAACAGAAGAAGAACCGCCTGGAGCAGGAGGAGAAGACCGAGAGCGAAAGGCAGAAGACCCTTCAGCGCGAGCTTGAGTGGATAAGGATGTCTCCAAAAGGACGGCACGCAAAGGCCAAGGCGCGTATCACTTCTTATGAGCAGCTGCTCAGTCAGGATGTTGAAAAGAGCGCGAGGGATCTTGAAATCTATATCCCTCCGGGCCCCCGTCTCGGCGATGTGGTGATCAAGGCTGATAACGTAAGCAAGGCATACGGCGACAATATCCTTATGGAGGGCATGACATTCGCCCTTCCGCCAGGAGGAATTGTCGGCATAATCGGTCCGAACGGCGCTGGGAAGACCACGCTTTTCCGCATGATAACCGGAAAAGAAACGCCTGATTCAGGCACATTTAAGATTGGTGAGACCGTAAAACTGGCGTATATAGATCAGAGCCGGGATGACCTCGACCCCAAGAAGAGCATATGGGAGATTATCTCTGACGGTCTGGATGTAGTTCAATTAGGCAAGAAGCAGGTCAACTCACGCGCATATGTTGCTCGCTTCAACTTCTCAGGAAGCGACCAGCAGAAAAAAGTTTCCATGCTGTCAGGGGGAGAAAGAAACCGCGTGCATCTTGCCCGCATGCTGAAGGAAGAGGCAAACGTCCTTTTGCTTGATGAGCCTACCAATGATCTGGATGTAAACACCATGCGCGCGCTTGAAGAGGCTTTGGAGAATTTTGCGGGCTGCGCGGTTGTCATCAGCCACGACAGATGGTTTCTCGACCGTATTGCTACACATATGCTCGCATTTGAAGGCGACAGCAAAGTGGTCTGGTTTGACGGCAACTATTCAGAATACGAAGCAGACAGAAAGTCTCGCCTCGGCGCGGCAGCAGACCAGCCGCATCGCATTAAGTACAGGCATTTGACGAGGTAGCAAGCTTTCTTAATCTCAATTTAAAAGTTTGTTCTATCCCCTCTTTGTCCTTCCATTACAAAAGCCCCCTGTTGTCTTTAGGCATTTCTAATATTGGCACAGCCCCGGTTTTGTGATAGTATGATAGTATAAAAATCAGGAGTGATTTAAACGCTCGCTTAAGCGAGACGGTCAGTAATATATGTTTGAGGGAGACAAAAAATGCGATGTCAGAAATGTTTAACAGAAAATAGTGAGGGAAGGAAATTCTGCGGTGAATGCGGCGAACTTATTGTGGCCTACTGCAGGCACTGCGGATTTAATAATTCCCTGACAGACAAATATTGCGGCGGATGCGGCATAAATCTTTTGGAGATGCTGATGCCTGAAAAGCAGGGCGCTTCCGGATCGCAAACATCCGGAAAATATTCTACTGAAGATATGAATGAGTTATTTCAGGGAAAATCTGAGAAAACAGAGAAGAAACAGAAGAAAAAAGAGAGCGGGGAGGCTGCGCCCGTGTCTCAGGACTTTCTCGATTCCATATTCGATTCATCTGACAGTAAATGAATTCATCAAGAGGAGAAGATGATAACGCGTGAATTAAACCTGAAACTCGGCGACATACTTATCGCACAAGGGTTGATAGGCAGAGGGCAGCTCGAAAACGCCCTTAAAGAGCAGGAAACCCACGGCATTGACCAGAAAAGGATCGGCAGTTACCTGATGGACCTCGGATATGTAACTGAGAAGGAGGTCGCGCAGGCGCTCGGAAAACAGTTTAATCTGCCGGTAATGAGCCTTGACGGAATCAGAATAAAATCTGAAATCCTTGACCTCATTCCTGAATCAATGACAAAAAAATTTAATATTATCCCTCTGTTCAAGATAGCTAATGAGCTTACCCTTGCCATATCCGATCCAACTGATATCAATCTCATGGATATTGTAAGTTCAGAGACCGGATGCAAAGTAGTCCCTGTCATGGCGCCCTACTCTGAAATTTCAAAGACGATCGAAAAGTATTACATCAGGAAAATTGAGACCGCTGTTCTGGATTCAGGGAAAGAGGCTGAACTCCCCGGAATAAGCTGGGCTGAGATGGATGAACTCAAAAAGGCAGGGGTTGAAATGCCCACAGTAAAGATCGTAGACCGTATTCTTCTCGAAGCGGTTGAGGACGGTGCAAGCGACATCCATATTGAGCCGAGGGAAAAAGGGCTTTTTGTAAGATTCAGGGTAGACGGCATCCTGCATGAGTTCACAAAATATCCTTCAAAAAACCACCCCGGCATTGTTTCAAGAATAAAAATAATGGCGTCGCTTGATATTGCCGAAAGGCAGAAACCTCAGGACGGCCGCATACAGATCAAGATTGACGAGAAAGAGATTGACATAAGGGTATCCATATTGCCTGCCTATTATGGAGAAAAAGTCGTGATGAGACTGCTGAACAGGTCTTCAGTGAAAGTCAGTATCGAAGACCTCGGGTTTTCTGAGAGGAACCTCGGCATCTTTAATGAAATGATCAAGGAACCTTACGGTATTATACTGGTCACAGGCCCCACAGGAAGCGGAAAGACAACAACGCTTTACGCGGCCCTTAATGAAATAAATTCAGTTGAAAAAAATATTATTACGGTCGAAGACCCTGTCGAATACCAGCTGCCCATAATCAACCAGGTGCAGATCAAAATTAAAAAAGACGTTACCTTTGCGAATGCATTGCGTTCCATCCTGAGGCAGGACCCTGACATAATTATGATCGGCGAGATAAGGGACCCTGAAACAGCATCTATAGCGGCTGAAGCCGCGCTGACCGGACACCTTGTATTCAGCACTCTGCACACCAATGATTCGCCGAGCTCCATAACAAGACTCGTGGACATGGGCGTTGAACCATTTCTTCTTGCTCCAACAGTTTTAGGAGTAATTGCGCAGAGGCTCGCCAGGAAGATCTGCGCTGGTTGCAGCGAAGAATATACCCCTTCTATATCTGAACTGAAGGCTGTTGGATTGAATCCGGGAATCAAAGGAGTAAAATTTTTCCGGGGAGCAGGATGCGATAAATGCAAGCAAACCGGATATAAAGGCAGGATCGGGATCCATGAGATCCTCGTAATGAACGACAAGATCAGGGAATTAATAACGAACAGGGCATCTGTGGGAATGATCCGTGAGGAAGCTGTTAAACAGGGTTTTAAAGATATGAGGTTCGACGGGCTCAAAAAAGTGATCGGGGGGCAGACAACTATTGAAGAGCTCATCAGGGTTACAAAAAATACGGCATAGGGAAATATGCTAAAATAAGCTATGCAAAAGACCAAGATCCTGATAGTTGATGATTCTCCCCAGACAAGAAAATCCCTGAGGAATATACTGGAAAAACACAATTATGATGTTGTCGGGGAGGCAGGCTCCGGGATCGAGGCGATAAAGCAGTACAATCTTCGCTCTCCTGACATTATTATGCTTGATATCATAATGCCCCAGCTCGGAGGGATAGAAACCCTCAGGATGCTCCATTCGATAAACAAAGAGATAAAAATTATCATGGTAAGCGCGCTTGATTCA
>JBFLVX010000178.1:0-3596 GCA_040758255.1 Nitrospirota bacterium | reverse complement strand
TTTTCGGCATCTGACCTTCCTAAATACTAAAGCTTATTTTATAAGAGTTACGTGTCTAAAGATTGTCAATTATTGGCTTTCAATTTTCCACTTACTACCGTTAAGACCCTTGCTATATTCTTTCTGACATGCCTTGTTCTCATCGGGTTCTCAATCTCTCCGGTGGCCTTCTGGAACCTTAAGTTAAAGAGCTCCTTCCTGAGATCGGCTTCTTCCTGCCTAAGCTCATCAAGCGTTAAATTCCTTAATTCAGCAGGTTTCTTCATGCTACTTCACCTCTCTTTACAAATTTTGTCAAGACTGAGAGCTTATGGGAAGCAAGCCTGAGCGCTTCTTTGGCAATATTTTCGTCAACTCCGGCAACTTCATAGAGTATTCTCCCTGATTTCACCACGGCAACCCATGACTCAGGAGCGCCTTTGCCTTTTCCCATTCTCGTCTCAGCTGGTTTTTTTGTCAGAGGTTTGTCAGGAAATATCCTTATCCATAGTTTGCATCCTCTCTTGGCATGTCTTGAAATCGCTATTCTTGCCGCCTCAATCTGACGGTTTGAAACCCACCCCGGCTCAGTGGCCTTAAGCCCGTATTCGCCGAATGATACATCAGAGCCGCGATAAGCTTTGCCGGTCCTGCGGCCCTTCATAGTCTTCCTGTACTTAACTTTTTTTGGCACTAACATGTTTTATTATCCTTAGTAATACAACTTAAACAATAAAGATTTTATGGTTTTACGCTGTGGCTTCCTGTATTTTGCTCTTTACCTCTTGAGTCTGCTGCTGTAGTATATCGCCTTTATATATCCATACCTTGACGCCTATCCTTCCATAGGTCGTCTTTGCTTCGGTCACACCATAATCTATATCTGACCTGAAGGTGTGAAGCGGCACTCTGCCCTCCCTGTACCATTCAGACCTTGCTATCTCTGAACCGGCAAGCCTTCCGCCGCATGCCACCTTTATCCCCATTGCGCCGAACCGCCTTGAAGATGCGACAGCCTTCTTCATCGCCCTTCTGAATGCTATCCTCTTTTCAAGCTGCGTGGCTATATTTTCCGCTACCAATTGAGCGTCAAGTTCCGGCTTTCTTATCTCCATAATATCAATGCTTACCTCTTTGCCGGTCATACCCTCAATATCTTTCTTCAATTTATCCACTTCAGAGCCTTTTTTGCCTATGATAATACCGGGTCTTGCGGTATTTATAATCACCCGTATCTTTTGTCCTGTTCTCTCAATTTCAACTTTTGAAACCCCTGCGTGAAAGAGCTTCTCCTTTACATACTTTTGAATCTTCAGGTCGTTATGAAGCAGGTCTTTATAGCCTTTTTTGGCAAACCACCTGGAATCCCATGTCTTTATTATCCCTAACCTTATGCCTATAGGATGTGTCTTCTGACCCAAAATCTACCTCCTGCCAAAAATATTAAAGTTTATATTTATATGGTTTCTTCTATTCTTCAAGAATAATTGTTATATGCGATGATCTCTTCTTTATAACATCCGCCCGGCCCTGGGCCCGAGGCATCATTCTCTTCATTACAGGCCCCTGTCCTACAAATGCCCTGCTTACCTTCATCGCTTCAGGTTCAGCCACTTTCTTCTGCTCGGCATTCGCCATGGCTGACCTCAGCACCTTTAAAACCACTTTAGCCGCACTATGGGGAACGCTCTTTAGATTCAAGAGGGCATCACCTGCTTTCTTCCCCTTTATCAGGTCAATGACTCTCTTAACCTTTCTTGGCGACATCCTTATATGTTTAAGTATAGCTTTCGATTCCATAATTATTGTTTCTTAACCTCTTTTTTAGTTCCTGAATGGCCCTTAAAAGTCCTTGTAGGAGAAAATTCCCCAAGTTTATGACCCACCATATTCTCAGTAATATATACCGGAATAAACTTTCTTCCATTGTGCACAGCAATTGTATGGCCTATAAATTCAGGAGTCACGGTTGATCTTCTTGACCATGTCTTAAAAAGCTTTCTGTCATTATTCTCATTCATGGCGAGAATACGTTTTTGAAGCTTTGCATCAACAAACGGCCCTTTTTTTAATGATCTCGGCAAACTGAAACCTCCTCTATTTCCTGCGTCTGACTATATATTTATCAGTCATCCTGTTATTTCTTGTTTTTCTGCCTTCCGGTTTTCCCCATGGACTCACAGTCGGCCTGCCGCCTGACGACTTGCCTTCTCCGCCGCCAAGAGGGTGATCCACAGGATTCATAGCAACGCCTCTGACATGCGGCCTCTTGCCAAGGTGCCGCTTTCTGCCAGCCTTGCCTAAAGAGATATTCTCCCGCTCAACATTTCCAACCTGCCCGATTGTAGCCATGCAGCCGGAGGGTATCAGCCTTACCTCAGAAGAGGAGAGCTTTATATGGCACATCTTTTCATCCTTTGCAACAAGCTGAGCAAAAGTGCCCGCGCTCCTTGCAAGCTTTCCGCCCTGCCCCGGCCGGAGTTCTATATTATGTATTATTGTGCCTAACGGCATACTCATTACAGGCATTGCATTGCCTTCCCTTATTTCAGCCTCTGGGCCGGCCATAAGCATATCCCCTACTTTAACACCTACCGGAGCAAGCATATAACGCCTCTCTCCATCGGAATACTTAAGCAGAGCTATCCGTGATGTCCTGTTTGGATCATACTCTATTGTTTCAACCGTACACGGAATATTAATCTTATTACGCTTAAAGTCTATTATCCTGTAAGCCCTTTTGTGTCCGCCGCCTCTTTGCCATACCGTGACGCGCCCTTTATTATTCCTGCCGCCCGTCTTCTTTATAGGCAGAAGCAGGGGTTTGTATGGCTTTGTCTCTGTTATTTCGGAGAAATCAAAACCGCTCTTAAAACGCGAACCCGGTGATGTTGGTTTGTATTTTTTTATTCCCATTTATACACCTTCTATAAAGTCTAACTTTTCCCCTTCTTTTAGCGATACCACAGCCTTCTTCCAGTCAGACCTCTTGCCCTCATATTTGCCCATGCGCTTTTTTTTGCCTTTACAGCATACTGTTGTTACACGATCAACCTTAACCTTGAATATCTCTTCTACAGCCTTTTTTATCTCTATTTTGTTGGCGCCTTTAGCAACCCTGAATAGCGCCTTATTCTGTTTTTCTTTAAGCATTGCTCCTTTTTCAGTAAGAAGCGGTCCAAGCAGGACATCATATGTAGTCTTCATCCTAAATACACCTCTTTCATCCTTTCAACAGCGTCTTTGACAATAAGGAGTTTCTCATGCGCAAGAATTGTATATACATTCAGTTCGCTTACTCTCGCAACATTTACTCTCGCAAGATTACGCGCTGCCAGTTCAACTTCCCTGTTTTTTTCAGGCAGTATGATCAACACATTCTCTTTAAGTCCAAGCCCGCCAAGAAGTTCTGTTAAGAGTTTTGTCTTTGGCTCCGAAATGGACAACTCATCAATAACAATGACTGCGCCATCGGAAAATCTCGATGAAAAAGCAGCATTAAAGGCTGCCCACTTTACCTTCTTCGGCAGTTTGTAAGAGTAATCTCTCGGCTGCGGGCCAAACACAGTTCCACCGCCTCTCCAGATAGGGGATCTGCTGCTGCCGGCTCTTGCCCT
>JBFLVX010000177.1:0-3604 GCA_040758255.1 Nitrospirota bacterium | reverse complement strand
TGAAGATCAGAATACACAGCAACAACTTGACCGTCTGGCGGCTCAGCGATACATCTATTCGCAATCAAAAAAGCTATTGACTTTGCAAATGCTGCTCACGATAGCCATCCCCATTACGCTATCAATCTCGGTGACAATAGTACAAAATCTAAAGATTTGGGCTGCTTTTTACGGAATCGTTATCTCTATCATAGACGTGGCTTTTATTGAGCATTATCAGAAAAGCCTAAAGACACGTGCTACAAAAATTCAAGAGTTGTTCGACTGCGATGTTTTGAAAATTAAGTGGCATGATCTAAAAGCAGGCAATCGTCCAGATAATGAAATAATTTCTGAAGCAGCTGAAAATTTTAAAAAGAAATGTCCCGAATATAAAGGGCTAAAGAACTGGTATCCGGTATCCATCACACCGCTTCCTTTGCATTTGGCAAGACTGGTATGTCAGAGAACTAATTGTTGGTGGAATTCAAAACTTAGACGCAGATACAAGGCAGTTCTTCTTACGGGCATCATCCTGATCATACTGGTATTTGTAGCGATTAGTATCCATAAAAAAATGACAATGATGGACTTCATCCTTAGTCTCTTTGCCCCCTTTTCCCCTACAATTTTATGGGCACTCAGAGAGTATTATAAGCAAAGTGAAGCGGCAGACGCTTTAGATAAATTAAAGAGTCATATAGAGGACATATGGACAAAAATAATAAACAAAGAGCTGACAGAAGAGTCTATCGAATCTATCTCACGAGATATTCAAAATGAGATTTTTGATCGGAGGCGTAGCGATCCTGTAGTATTTGATTGGTTGTATAAGTTATTACGTGATAATCAAGAAGTTCAAATGAATAAGGGTGCAGAAGAATTAGTGAGAGAGGCTCTGATCTCATTGAATACAGGTGGGGCTTCATGAATATCACCGAGTCTATCATCGAGCAAGTGGCCCTAGACCGGTTTAAGGTGTTATGAAAAAATCTGGACGCTATGACACATCAGCCTTAATAGAAGCCCAATGTGAACCAGGCTCTCATGGACGAGTTCTCAAAAATAAGCTTGGCATCAGAAGCAAGCGCGCGATGGATAAGCTTGAAAGGGAAGAGCAACTCCGAGCAATTGAGAAGCTGACACATATTTACGATAGCAATCATCGTTTTACCGCTGCCGACGTCTGCAATATTCATAAAGTTTGGTTGGGGAAAATATATGAATGGGCAGGAAGATACCGGCAGGTCAATGTCAGCAAAGGGGATTTTCATTTTGCGGCTGCTGCGCATGTTCCAAAATTAATGGTTGAGTTCGAAAAAGGCTCGCTGCATAAGTTTACACCATGTCACTTTGAATCTAAGGAGAAGATTATTGAAGCCCTCGCAGTTGTTCATACGGAATTGATATTGATCCATCCCTTTCGTGAGGGGAACGGGCGGGTAGCACGGTTGCTATCAATTTTAATGGGCATGCAGGCAGGGCTTCCACCATTGGATTTCAGAGGTATTATCATCAGAAAGAATAAGGAATATATTTCTGCTATTCATGCAGGAATGGAACGAAACTATGAACCAATGGAAAAGATATTTAAGTCTGTTATTTGTAAGACGCTGAGGGTTCGTGGACAGAAATGATGGCTTTTAATTTCTTTTCCAAAGACTTTGAAAGTTTAGGGTATTTTGTCAAAACCCCTTCAACTGCGGTTGAGGAAGAAACGGATTGATAAAACAATGCCTTACGCAGTTCGGTGTCTTTCAGGTATGGATTTGTTTCTTTTAACGACTTCTTAGGCATGGTTTATTATACTACAAAGACTAAATGGATAAGAAGAACCAAAAACCGAAGCCTCCCCTGATCCCCCCACACGGGTGGATATCGCAAGCTGAAGTCCTATCAGACTGCGGAACTCATTTATGACTCCACGGTGATATTTTGCGACCGCTTTATATGACAAGCGGTCGCGCACGCATGATCAGATGGTACAAGCGGCACGGAGCGGTGTACAGAACATCGCTGAGGGCAGCATGGCATCTGCAACCTCAAAAAAGACTGAACTCAAACTGACTGGCGTTGCCCGCGCAAGTCTTGAAGAATTGTTGCTTGATTATCAGGCTTTCCTCCGTCAGCGAGGCTTGCGCATCTGGGCTAAGGATTCACCGGAGGCTCTTGCAGTGAGAAGGAAGTATCAGTCGGACCAGTCAGACAGGTCAGACTCGTCGGACACCTATGGCATTGCGACAGCTTCGCCTGAAATTGCAGCTAACACGCTGATTTGCTTGATCAACCAGGCCAGTTATCTCCTTGGGCGGCAACTTCAAAGGCTCGAACAACAATTTCTAACTGAGGGCGGCTTCACGGAAAAACTTTATCATGCTCGGCAGCAGGCGAGAAGAAAACCTTGAGCATTACCGAATCAATAATCGAACAAGCCACTCTCGATTGGTTTAAGGAATTAGGATATTCAATACTTTATGGTCCTGGTATTGCACCTGGGGAGTTGCTTGCTGAGAGGGCAAGTTATGGCGATGTAATTTTGGAGGGCAGGCTTCGATCTGCATTGGCAAATATAAATCCCTCTATCCCTTCTGACGCCATTGATGATGCCTATCGTAAACTCACAAGGGCAATCCATGAATCACCACTCCTTTTTGAAAACAATCATCGTTTCCATAAAATGTTCACTGATGGTGTAGATGTTGAATATAAGGATGATACAGGAAGAGTCATTGGAGATAAAGTTTGGCTTGCAGACTTAGATAATCCTGATAATAATGACTGGCTTGTGGTTAATCAATTTACGGTTGTTGAAGGCCAATACAATAGACGACCTGATATAGTAATTTTCCTAAACGGTTTGCCATTAGGAGTTATCGAACTTAAAAATCCTGCTGACGAGAATGCAACGATAAAAGATGCCTTTAATCAGTTTCAGACATATAAAAAGGAAATCCCTTCTCTCTTTCCTTACAATGGAATTCTTATTGCCTCAGATGGTATAGAAGCAAGAGCAGGAACTCTTACTGCCGATTGGGAGTGGTTTTTACCATGGAGAACAATTGAAGGCAAAGAAGTTGCACCTAAAGGATTGCCTGAACTCGAAGTATTAATCAAAGGGATATTCGAGAAGCAAAGATTTCTTGATCTCTTGAGATATTTCATCGTTTTTGAGGTTGACGGTACAGACATTACAAAGAAGATGGCAGGCTATCATCAGTTCCATGCTGTAAACATGGCTGTTGAATGCACACTTCAAGCAACGTCTTCGAAAGGAGATAAGAGAGTTGGTGTGGTATGGCACACTCAGGGAAGCGGGAAGAGTCTGACCATGGCTTTTTATGCTGGCAAAATTATCCAACATCCTGAGATGCAGAATCCCACTCTTGTTGTGCTTACAGACCGTAATGACCTTGAACCGACTTCCAGGAATGCTTTGATATCTCTTATCACCCTTTCGACCCTGCCTTTCTCATTCGCCCTCCCTGGGGTGCAAGGATGTATAGTAAAGTGGTAATGCCGGGAGAAGTCCAAAAATTGCCCGTTCAGTTTCAACTCCGGCGTCCTTTTGATTACAACACTGGAAAGATTGTCATATCTGCACCGATGGGGGATACCATTGATCTCC
>JBFLVX010000176.1:0-3643 GCA_040758255.1 Nitrospirota bacterium | reverse complement strand
CAACTACATCCGTAACCCCGGTATCTATGGACGTAACTTCTATGCTGCCTGTATAATCGCCTGAGGCAAGACCGGTTATGTCTATGTTGACATCTAATACAGTCGTAATGCCCGGCTCCGCTGAACCTGATGCCGCTGATAACGTTATCCAGCCTTCATTTGAAGAAGCTGTCCAATTCAGGATACTCGTGCCGTTGTTGGTTATATTAATGCTCTGGGGCGCAGGATTAACGGCAAGTTCCTGGCCTTCAAATGCAAGTGACAACGGCGACACAGCCATCTCACTGTACGTGTCAATTCCGAAGACATCCAGCCTGCTGCCGATAAGCGATACAACATACAGCTTGTTGCTGGCGCTGTAAGCTATCCCCAGCGGCGTTCTCATCGGATTACCGAGGTCATACACAGCCCCAAGATAAATGCCCGTATTATCAAATACCTGCACCACATTCTGTGCTGCGTCAGTTATATAGATCCTGCCCTGGCCGTCCACTGCAACGCCTTTTGGCCTGAGCATTTTTCCCTCACCTTGACCGTATTGGCCAAAATTTCTCTTAAAAAGACCATTCAGGTCAAATATCTGAACCCTTGCCCCTGCATAAGTGCCGTTAGCGTCCTGAAGTACCTGAAGATCCGAGATTATCAGTTCGCCTGCAGCCTCATTTATTGTAATTCCTGTCGGCTTATTGAATTGACCGTTACCGCTGCCATTTGACCCGAAGGAGAAGCTATATGAACCGTCTGGATTATAAACCTTTATCTTATTGACACTTACATCGGAAACATATATAACACCTGCAGCCGATACGGCAATTGCCCCGGGCTCGCCAAACTCTCCATCACCTGCACCAAGTTTGTGAGATAACGTCAGGTTATTCCTATATACATCTACGCTGTTCGTGCTCTCGTTACCAATGTATATCATTCCGTTGCCACCAACGGCAACGCTGCCCGGCTGACTGAGCCCTGTTAATGCGTCTAAGTACACGCCGTCTCTGCTGTAAATTAAAAGCCTGTTGAACTTGGTATCTACAACATAAACATTTTCATTAGCATCAACCGCCAATGATGTTGGAGATGAAAGGTTGGCTGTTATAGCCCTGAGACTGGAGTAGGAAGGCATTGCGGCGAAAGATAACACCACGAAAGAATGCAATAAAACAACAAGAACAGCTAAACAGATGATGCTTTTTGTTGTGAAATTGTTATTTGTATTTCTTAGATTCATTTTTCTCTCCATGTTATATTATATTTAAACCAAAAAAAGGCCAAATATTAAAGAGTTAGACCATAAGCAAGCTCAGCAAATCTGCCCACACGGTACATTCTCCTTTATTCACCTGGAGATCATTCCCTCTAATAATAGTATAATAATTCAGTCATGAGAAAGCATATCGGGACATCACCTTATAAGTGTCTACTAAATATGATGGGTCAGTAAATAAAAAAAACGGAGCAATAAAGTTATCTGGGGGGATATCACACAATAAAAATGACTAAAGAGAGGTCAATCCTTCACGGACAGCATACTTGGTAAGGCCGGCTATACTGTGAATCTTTAGTTTGTTCATCAACTGCTGGCGGTGGGTTTCTACAGTCTTTATGCTGACGTCCAGAAGTCCCGCAATCTCTTTAGTGGTATTGCCCTCGGCGATAAGCTGCAAGACCTCCCTCTCCCTGTTTGTAAGGGAAGAGAAAGCGGTAATATTTTTAAACGGCACCTCATTAATGTATTCGGAAAGGATCGTATTTGTTATCTTTGGACTCAGATACATCACATTATCAAGCACCAACCGAATGGCATATATCAATTCATCAAAAGCACAGTCCTTCAGCACATATCCTGACGCGCCCGCCTTTAGCATCTCAACAATATACTGCCTGTCAGCGTGCATTGATAAAGCAATTATCTTTATTCCGGGAATTCTGGAAACTATCTGGCGGGTCGCTTCGATGCCGTTCATGTCAGACATGGAAACATCCATAACAACAAGATTAGGAGTGAGCTCCTGGGCCATCTTGACTGCGGTTCTCCCGTCTCCCGCTTCAGCTACGACCTTAAAATCAACCTGTTTTTCAAGCAGCGTATGGAGGCCGTCACGCATTATTTTATGGTCATCCGCAATTAGAATTCTTATATTCGGAACAGTCATGGCAATTCTAATTATGCTCAAGGGGAACAAATATTTCAACCTTCGTCCCTTTTGATTTTTCAGATTCTATATTAAAAGTCCCGTTTAAATAAGCTATTCTTTCCTGTATGTTAAATATCCCGAACCCACTCTCGTTTTTCCCGTAATCATTAATTGATTCCACGTTGAATCCTATCCCGTCATCTTCAATTGTAACACCTAACCCTTTGTCATCTTTTTTTATTCTGATTACCGCTTTTCCGGCGAGCGCGTGTTTAACAATATTGTGCAGAAGTTCCCTGACAGTTTTAAAGAGCACTATGCTTTTTTCTCCGCCGATATCGTGGAGATCTCCTTCTGACACGACCTCTGTAATAAGGCCATACTTATTTCTGAACTGCTCCGCAAGCCATTCCACGGCTGGGACAAATCCCAATTGATGAAGGATGGGCGGGCTCAGTTCAAACGTTAGCGATCTTGTATAAGCGATCGTCTCATCTATCAATTCCAGGATATCATCTATAGCTTCTGATGAAGGAACAGGGGACTCTTTAAGTGTTTTTAACCTTATTTTTGAGATAGCTAAATTCTGACCGATATGGTCATGCAGGTCCTCGGCAATATGCCTTCTCTCGTCTTCTTCAAATTTTGACACTTTGAATATCATCTTCCTGAGACGATTGCGGGATGTCTCAAGTTTTGTCCTTATCTCCCAGTTGAATATCTGAAGCATTCCACCCACTGCCCACGCTGCTGTCATGGCGCAAATGGCACGAAAAAATTGAATGGGCATATGAACCACCTCAAAAAATGCCTCTGTATTTAACCAGCTTGAGAGAGCGAAATCGCTTTTAGGAACGAACAGGCCGCCCAGAATTCCATAAGTATAAAAGGTCACGCTTAACATGAAGAAATATTTTCTTACATTCAGAGACGTTAAAATAACCTCATTGTCTTTGTAATAAAGATGAAGTCCCGATCCGATTAAAAAACTGCCTATAAAACCAAGCAGGTATCTCGTCCATATACTGCCGACCAGCCAGAAGTCAGAAGACAAAAAGCCTTTAACTAAAATAAAAAAACCGATGCAGGGCATAAGCCACCAGCCCATTAATTTAGCGGCATTCTTTCGCCAAACGGAAGGCTTTGGCGAGGGCATGCGTATAAGATGCCTTCCGAATTCAAATAAGAAAATGTAAGAGATGATGAGGACAATCCAGCGGATCATATCAAGAGCAGGGCTCCTGCCCTTGATCAATGCCCACATGTCGAGATGTTCATTCAAGCCGTGGGTCAACCCAAAGGCAGCCAGGAGCCAGATTGAGTCCGCAATCCTGAACTCGCTGCCCTTTTTTGGGTGGACAAGTATTGTAATGCCCATTATCAGGTAGCCGAGCCCGTATATGAAGAAGATAATATCTAAATTGTTCTTCGACCACTCCTGAATAAAATCCATTTCCGCCCCTCAATACCGGAAAAAGTTTGCGTTCTCGTTATGAATATACATGATT
>JBFLVX010000175.1:0-3705 GCA_040758255.1 Nitrospirota bacterium | reverse complement strand
TTCAGAAGAGCGGCATACTGCCGGGTAACTACAAATTGGATGTAATAGTAGTGCAGTCAGGGACTGCAGCATCCACTATAGAACAAATAGTGTCAGGAGCAACAGCAGCGCCTTACTACAAGTGGAGTTTTACAGAGACATTGCCCTAAGTAAATCAGGCTAAGGTTCAGAAATCAGAAGGGCGGCCATTTATGGCCGCCCTTTTTGTTATTATCTTTATCTCGTTCTTGAAAAAGGAGTTGATTGTGAGTATGTTATATAAAGTTAATTAAGTTGGTTTTATTTAGTTACCAACCGAACAGAAGTGTAGTATAATAAGTAACACACTATACCGGAAACGAACATCTGATCAGAATTTTCAAGTGTTTTTGAAATATTCAGGACTTAAAAAATTATGGATTATCTCAAATTTTACAAATTAAAAGAGCAGCCCTTCTCTAATGTAGTTGACAACAGGTTCTACTTCGACAACCCCCAGCTTTCAGAAGCGCTTGTGAGGATAAAATATGCTGTTGATACCATGAAGGGGCTTGCTGTAGTGGTAGGCGATATAGGGACCGGCAAGACAACGCTTGCAAGAAAGATTTTAGATGAACTCGATGAAAAGGTGTATGAGGCAGCCCTGCTTGTCGTGCTCCACTCCTCGGTTACTTCCGACTGGCTGATGAAGAAGATCGCCATGCAGATAGGCGTGGATGACCCGGAAGAGACAAAGGTAGACCTGCTGGGGCAGATATATAAAAGACTGCTCGAAATACATGAAGAAGGGCGGAAGGCTGTTGTGCTCATTGACGAGATGCAGATGCTCCGTTCTCAGGAGATTATGGAGGAGTTCAGGGGGCTTCTTAATATGGAAGTGCCTGAGGGAAAGCTCATAACGCTCGTATTTTTCGGGCTCTCTGAGATGGAGAGACTCTTTTCGCTGGATGAGCCGTTAAAGCAGAGGATAGCGCTCAGGTGCCGTCTGACAGCTCTTGATGAGGATATTACACAGGAATATATGAAGCACAGGCTTAAGATTGCAGGCGCTGAAAAAGATATATTTACTCCTGATGCGATCAAGGCAATCCATCTTTACTCTAAAGGCGTTCCTCGGCTGATCAACACTGTTTGCGACAATGCCCTGCTCGAAGGTTTCCTCGTAAATAAAGAGATGATTGATAAGGATATTATAGAATCCGTAGGCATCACACTTGGGCTTAACACTGGAGAGAACAATGATGAAGGGTTCATTCCTGATCCGGCACCCGGAAATCGTACGCACCAATCTGCGGATTCAGAAGAAGTTTCTTGACCTGCACTTTTAAGATAAAATCGGCCATCTTTATATCTATTACCGATGGATACCAGAAGCCTTCCTCGCTCTTTGGTTCGCTGTAAACTATAGAAACCTTTTTTCCCTCTGTCATAATCTCCTGCCTTAGAGGAAAGAGCGTTTCGCTGTCAAGGTGTATCTCTTTATTTTCTGCCGTTATGATGTATTCAGCGCCTTCTTTACGCATAATGCCGTTCTTTCCGCCATCCCACCAGAAGACAGCATGATAAAACTCCCTGCCGAGATCCTTAACCATACCGCTGCTTTTACCTGACAGAACATACACCTTCTCCTCCTTAATCAGAATGTCATTGACAGGCAAGCCGAATTTATATATACGCATACGCGCCTGTCCGAGGCTTTGAATGAGCGCTGATGCGCTTATGTCTGAGTAAGGTTCATTATTCTTTTTAATGCTTATATCTGCTATCGCCTTCAGAGCGTCAATATCTTTGCCGGCCTTTTGAATAACTTCCTCAAGCGTGAGGTCTGTACCTCTGTAAAGAGGCGGGGGCGCAACTTTAGGGGCACACGCGATAAAGCAAAAAGCGAAGAGAAATAAATAAGAAGCACGAAGTATTTTATTTTTCATTAAAAGAATAATATCTCAAGCGCTTCTTCAACATTCTTTATGCCTATAACTTCAATGCCCCCGTCATCCTTCCGGTTTGCGTTGCTTGCAGGTACGATCCCTTTTTTAAACCCGAGTTTTGCAGCCTCTTTGAGCCTTGCTTCCGCCTGATTTATTCCCCTTATCTCGCCGGAAAGGCCGACTTCACCGAAGGTAAAAGTCCCTGTTTCAATAGCCCTGTTCTTAAAAGAAGATGCGATGGATGCTATAACCCCCATATCAATCGCAGGCTCGTCTATCCTCAGCCCGCCTACAACATTAACAAAGACATCCATTCCTCCAAGATGCATACCGATACGCTTGTCCAAAACGGCAATGAGAAGATTCAGCCTGTTGTAATCAACCCCTAAAGCAGTCCTTCTCGGAACTCCGAAGCTTGATGCGGTGACAAGAGCCTGAATCTCTACAAGCAAGGGTCTTGTGCCTTCAAGGCTTACTGTAACTATAGAGCCCGGCACATTAACCGGCATTTCTGAGAGAAAGAGCTTTGAGGGGTTATCCACCTCTTTAAGTCCGGCCTCGGTCATCTCAAATACTCCTATCTCATTCGCAGCTCCGAACCTGTTCTTTACGGCCCGCAGGATCCTGAAAGAGCTTCCCTTATCCCCCTCAAAATAGAGAACTGTATCAACTATATGCTCAAGCACCTTCGGGCCTGCTATTGCGCCGTCCTTTGTCACATGACCTATTAAAAAGAGGGGTTTGCCGTGCTTCTTTGCCAGAAACATCAGCTTTGTCGCGCACTCCCTTATCTGGCTGACAGAGCCGGGCGCGGACGAGAGTTCAAGAGAGAATATAGTCTGAATTGAATCAACCACAATTACCTGCGGGTTGATCTCCTGCACCACAGAGATTATCCCTTCAAGCGAGGTCTCAGGCAAGAGGACAATTTTATCCGACATAATTCCGAGCCTGTCAGCCCTCATCTTTACCTGCTCAGGCGATTCCTCGCCTGAAACATAGAGGACCTTCCCCATCTTTGTAAGCCCTTTGAGAGCCTGAAGGATGAGCGTTGACTTTCCGATGCCGGGGTCTCCGCCGATAAGGACAACAGAGCCCAGGACAACACCGCCGCCAAGCGCCCTGTCAAGCTCTTTTATCTCTGTGGAATGCCTGGCGCCTGTTGACGGGGTTATATCCGGAAGCGCAACAGGGTCTGCCCTGTTCTGCGGAACAAGCTTTGAAACGCTCTCCTCTTCAGCAAAGCTGTTCCATTCCCCGCAGTCAGGACACTTCCCGAGCCACTTAGGGCTTGCATAACCGCAGCTCTGGCATTGATATAGGATCTTTGCGCGCGCCATATGTTTTTTAGATTACAGGATGCAGGATGCAAGATGCAAGAAAGTTTCACGCTCTTTTGACATTTGTCTTAAGTTTTCTGTATCTTACATGTCATGATTGATTTGCACACGCACTCGCTTTTCAGCGATGGGGAGCTTCTTCCCACGGAGCTTATCAGGAGGGCTTACATAACCGGCTATAAGGCTATTGCGATCACGGACCATGTGGATTCATCAAATATGGACTTTGTGATACCGAGGATCGTCGAGGCTATTAATGAAATTACCGAGCATGTGCAGATAAAGGTTATAGCAGGAGCTGAGATAACTCATGTGCCGCCGAAGCTTATAGGAAAGCTGGTGGAAAGGGCGAGGGGGCTTGGAGCAAAGCTTATAGTCGTTCATGGTGAGACTGTTGCTGAACCGGTTACGCCGGGAACGAACAGAGCCGGCATTGAGTCGGGAGCGGATATTCTCTC
>JBFLVX010000174.1:0-3793 GCA_040758255.1 Nitrospirota bacterium | reverse complement strand
GCACAGCGGGTTTCTTACCGTCGCGGCTATACTTTGCAAAGAGGGCGCCGTCCTTTGTATAAATCAGGGCCAGGTCAACGCTGCCGTTGGCCCTTAACGCGGAAAGGATCTCCGCGGCTGCCTTTGCATCATTGAACATCAGGGCAGCCGCGGAATTGCTCCCGATGATCTCCGTCTGAATCGTGAGTTCGTTCAAGGTGGATTTTTTGAAAACTATCACTTCGTTTATGGTGATGGCCATGGCGGAAAGAATCAAGGCAAATCCCGCGGTAAAAAGGCTTATCCTTATAAGCTTCGTCTTTATGGAGATGTCTTTAAAGAGGCGCATGTCAGTATCCCTTATTTGTCGGTGTATCGTAAACAATCCTTGCCAGGCTGAAAAGCTTTGAACTTATTTTCAATCCTGACCTTGCGGCTGCGTCCTTGTTGATCTCAAACCGAACCTTGTTCTGCTCCATGTAAAAATTAATGATTACCCCGCGCTCCGCGTATCCGGCAGTATCGCCCACCGTGATGATATTCAAGCCCTGTGCGGCTGTGAGGATGCCGGACAGCCTTTCATTTTCCGAGGAAGCGATAAAGAGCATCCGGCACTGTTTTATATCCTGAACCGATTTTATTCGTCTGACAGAGAGCGCTTTCCCTGCCGCTGCTTTGCCTTCGATGGAGTCAATATCCTTGCCAAAGCGGTCTTCGCCGAGTATACACAGAGTTAGCGTGTTGGCATTATCCGGCCAGTCTATGAACTTTACAAAATTATAAAGAAAGGCCGCCTTGATCTGGGATTCGGTTGGTCCGGTTTCCTGCGCTCCGGCGTAATGCGCTGACAGGAGAATGCCGCACAGAAAGATTAGGAAATGTTTTTTCATCTCACTCATCATCGCATTGATTTTCTAAAACCTGTATGTCAGCTTCACCCTAAAGCTTCTGCCGTCCTGCGCAATGAGGTCCTGTATATGTTCCTCTGATCCGGGGTCGCCGTATTCGTAATCAAAGAGGTTATAGAGACTGGCCGATGCCTCGAAGTTTTTCAGAGGGTTCTGGCTGAATACGGTAAGGTTCGTTACATACGAAGACTTTACGTCATTGCCTGCAAGTGTCTTCCTCTTGCTCATGTATTGCTCTTCAACTCCCACAAAAAACTTTTCCTGCAGCAGCGGAATGATGAGATTGATCTTCGCAAGATGTTTTGGAGAGTTGGAGAGGATTTCCCCTGTTTCCATGTCTTCGGTCTCCTGATATGTATAGCTCACTCTGCCGGTAAGGCCGCCCTCCCATTTCCCTTCAAGCTCGGCTTCAAGCCCCTTTGCCTTAACTTCCCCTATGTTCTTAAACACGAGAAGATTGTCGGCAGGATCAGTGGTGAGGTTGATGAGATCATGTATCTTGTTATAAAAAAGGTTGACAGTGCTGTGCAGGTTATCTCCTATGAATTGCTCGTAAACAATCTCGTAAGTTCTGATCTTCTCTGGCGTCAATCCGGGATTTGCCTTTTGAGTGCTTTCCCCGTCGTTGTAGTAAAGCTCATATACATTAGGGGCGCGGAAAGCTGTGCCGTAAATCAGCTTAAAGGCTGTCTTCTCAAACGGACTATAGATTAGCGCGAGGCGGGGGTTCGCGGCAGAGCCGGAGATGCTGTAATCATCATACCGGACGCCAGCATTGAGGACCAGATTTTCCAAGAGTGTCATTTCGTCCTGCGCGTAAATGGCCCATACGCTCGATTCCCTATGGTCATCCAGATAGACTTCCACATCATAATTCCCTTGTTCCTGCCGGAAATTATCGCGGTATTCAGCGCCCGCTATGACTTTATGTCTCTTGAATAATTTCTTTGTTATCTGGAACTCCCCGCCCCACCACTCGCCTGTTGAATAGTCTTTGTTCATAACAATAAAAGGGGGTTCCCCTGACTCTGCTATGTCGTAAGGGTAATCGCCGTCATATTTATGGTAGTTGTAGTTGATCCTGGAGATAAAACCCGTACCATCCTCAAACGTGTGCTCATATTTGAGGTCTGCAAAAAAATGTCTCTCCCTTGTGAAGAGGCGGCTGTCATTAAAGATAGTTTCATAGGAGGCCGTGGGCACGCCCTTTTTCCTGTCGCTGTACGCGCTTTGCAAGGTAAAGCCGCGTAATGAAAACTCTCCAAAGAAGTTCGAGGACCTGTCATAGTCAAGGTCTTCAGCGATACCGTTATTTGTTGCGGGGCTGTCAAATTCCTTAAAGAAGAGACTCCTGTCGCCTCTGCTGTCAAAGTATGAGCCGGAGAGCGCTGTCTCCAAACCGCTGTCAAAAATATTTCCGTAACTCAGCCGGGCCTTGTATGTTTCAAGGCTTCCGGCCTCGCCCGACACTTCGCCTCCCCGGAAATCCTTTCCCTTGCGGGTAATGATGTTGACCACAGCGAAAAAGGCGTTGCTTCCATAAAGCGAAGAACCAGGGCCCCTTATGACCTCCACACGGTCAATGAGATCAATGTCAATGGGGAAATCGGTCCCTATGAACGCCTGATCGTAGATATTCTCGTTGATCCTCTGTCCGTCCACGAGGAGCAGGATTCTCGTGTTATAGTCTCCCTGACGGTTGAACCCTCTGACCCCGACATAATGATAGTTTCTGTCGTAAGTGATATAAAACCCTCTCAGGCTTCTCAGAATATCGGCTAATGTGCGGTAGCCATAGACTTTGATCTCCGCAGCGGTGACGATGCTGACAGAGGCGGGCGCCTCAGTGGTCTTCTGGACGAACTTGCTGGCGCTGTATACCTCGACGTTCAGCAGTTCCTCAATTGATAGTTCAGTGAGTTCGGCCGGCGCGGCATGGGCCTCATGCGCGGATAAACTTATGATAATGAAGAGGCTGATGATCACCGCTAAAGCGGTATAAGCGGCACTGGTTTTCGCCGGCAATATCATGGCCATTTTAGTATTCTCCCCAGTTTAGGCATTCACATTTTTTATCGGGTGTCCCTGAATAAAGTATATCACTAATTTGACAAAGTCTGTGTTACTATTGAATTGGAAAATTTATTAATAAAAAGCAGTTTGCTATGAACTGTATGGAAAACAAAAAGAGAAAAGCAATTGTTGCGATGAGCGGAGGGGTTGATTCATCTGTTGCCGCGTATCTGCTTAAGCAGGACGGGTACGAGGTGATCGGCCTCAGTTTTGAATTGTGGGACAAGAGGGACGCTAATAAGTTCAGCACATGCTGCTCTATTGAGACTGTTGAGATAGCAAAGTCCGTAGCCCTCAGGCTCGGCATAGAGCATCACACGATTGATGTCCGGGACGCCTTTTACAGGTATGTAATTGAGGACTTTTGCGATTCATACATAGCGGGCGCGACCCCGAATCCATGCATCTTGTGCAATAGGCATATTAAGTTTGATTTCCTTCTTCAGAAAGCCAGAGAGACAGGGGCGGATGTAATAGCGACAGGCCATTATGCGCGGACAGAACGAGCACAGAACACAGAACACAGAACACGGGCAACCGAGAAAAGCAGGGTTCTTTTGAAGAAAGGGGTTGATTCAAGAAAGGATCAGTCTTATGTGCTGTATGTGATGTCTCAGGAACAGCTATCAAAAACTCTCTTCCCTCTGGGGAATATGAGAAAGGAAGAGACAAGGGCATTGGCAAAGGAGGTGGGCCTTGAGAGCGCGCTGAGGCCTGAGAGCCAGGAGATATGCTTTGTCGGCGATGGAAATTACACGGATTTTATGAAGGACTTCGCGCCTGAGGCGCTTAAGCCCGGAGATATTCTTGACATGGAAGGCAAGGTTGTCGGG
>JBFLVX010000173.1:0-3849 GCA_040758255.1 Nitrospirota bacterium | reverse complement strand
CCGCCGATGCAGGCGTGGAGATCGCAGGCATGCCAAGTATCCAGACACCTGCAGTCAACGAAAGAGGAATGTCAGGCAAGCCATCACTATTAAACTCTATTTTTTTAATACTTTTTTTCTGTTTCATAATCTATATGTTCATAAAACATCCGCGTCTCCTGATATTGCTCTTGATGATGAATATGATGGGAGGCGGAAGGAGGAGTGGCTGGAGCGGAGGAGGAGGTTTTAGCGGGGGCGGCAGCTTTGGCGGAGGCGGAGGAGGCGGTTTCGGAGGCGGAGGCTCATCAGGCGGATGGTAAGTATTTACTATTTGCCATTTTTTCATTTAACATTTGATAAAGAAAAAGGAGGATATTTAATATGTCAAAAGGTGTAAAGATTGCTCTGATTGTTGTCGCTATTGTAGCGCTTATCGGCTTTATGACCTTCAGCTGGTTTCTGAAAGGTTATAACAATGTTGTTGCTATGGACGAAAATGTTAAAGGTTCGTGGGCGCAGGTGGAGAACCAGTTAAAGAGAAGGTATGACCTTATTCCAAACCTTGTTGAAACAGTAAAAGGATATGCTGCTCATGAGAAGGAGCTCTTTGAGCATATCGCTGATACAAGGACAAAATATTTCCAAGCCGATTCTGTTAAGGATAAGATCAACGCTTCAAACCAGCTTGAAGGTTTTCTGTCAAGGCTTCTTGTGCTTCGCGAAACTTACCCTGACCTGAAGGCGAATGAATCTTTCCTTAAGCTTCAGGACAGCCTTGAAGGCACTGAGAACAGGATTGCTGTGGAGAGAAAGAGATACAACGATGCGGTGCAGCTTCTGAATACTTATATCAGAACATTCTTTGGAAGGTTCTTTGCAGCCTTTGCCGGTGTATCAAGCGCAGAGTACTATGAAATACCGGAGGCTGAAAAAGAGGTTCCAAAGGTAAAATTCTAAAGATAACTTTTGTTGAATAAAAAAAGGGAAGTACGGCAATGACTGCGCGTACTTCCCTTTTTTTTGTTTTATGCTATTTCGTAACTGTAGTTGAAATGATGCCGACTACGCGGCGGTTCCTCTGTCTGCCTTCTTTTGTATTATTGTCGGCAATCGGCCTTGATTCGCCATATCCTATTGCCTTAAGCCGATCAGCTTTAACACCAAAATTGCCTATAAGATACTGCCTGACATTTTCAGCTCTCTTATGAGAAAGCTTGTGATTATACTCCTCAGTTCCCATGCTGTCTGTATGCCCTTCTATAACTCCTTCAGCATCAGGATATGCCGATAAAAAGTTAGCCACCTTCTGAAGATGGTCATTGTAAACCGACTTTATTTCAGCTTTGTCAAAGTCGAACTCCACCTTTAAATCAATAACTACTTTCTCAGTGAGCGGGATAGGACAACCTGAGCTGTCAACTTTTATCCCTCTTGGGGTGTTCGGGCATTTATCCCTATCATCATAAACACCGTCGCCGTCGCTGTCCACAGGAGCTTTCTTTGCTACAACAGTTCCTTTTTTCCCGAAGAGATATGTAATGCCGATCGTGTAAAGCAGGTGGTTGTCAGAGCCGTCAATTTCATAAATACTACGGACATCTCCGCGCAACTGCAGGTTGTCATTAATAGAATGCTTGATGCCTGCACCGAAATCAATCAAGGGTGAAAAATCATCTTCTTGATTGCTTGAGTTTACATCTATAAAACCGATCCCTGCGGCAAGATAAGGCACAAGTTTGTCCTTTGGCATAAAATGATAAAGTCCGTCAAACCTCAGAAGCTTCGCGTTTGCATTTTGATCTGTGGATTCAACTTCAGAATCAACATAGTTAAAGACAGCCTCAACACCTAAGCGTTCAGAATAGTTATACCCAAACCCCAGCCCAACAGCAGCGCCGTTTTCCAATCCCTCCTCATCACCAAAGGAATACCCTCCTAAATACGGTGTGAGGGTATAAGAACCCGCTTTGATCTCAGCCGTGGCATTGCCCAATGACACAAGTAAAACAAAGAATGTTGCAACAGCAGCAAAAAACATTTTTTTCATCATTTACATCCCCCTTTCCAAGTTAAGCAACTTAAACAATATTGTTTGATTATCATTTTATCATATTTCAACGCAAATCAACATAGTTTTTTTTGGCATAAAATGCTGCGTTAAAACATTATCGAATTATCCTGAAAATCATATTTGTCCATTTCATCTTATGCTTCAAAACCGGTTAAAAACATATGAACACACTCAGCTAAATCCCTGCTGTACCCTCCTTCAAGAACCGCAAAAGAGGGTCTGTTCATACGGGACAACATACCGCCTATTTCCCTGTAAGTTTCTTTTTCAAGAGAAAGATTCGTTATGGGATCAAGTCTGTATGAATCAAAACCTGCTGAGACCGCCAGCAGATCAGGATTAAATTTCGCAACGTGTTTAAGCCCTGCCTGAAATGCCGACAGGTACTCTTCAGGGCTGGTATCAGGAGGCAAGGGGTAATTAATGCAGTTATCCCTGCTCACAAGACCTGTGCCTGGATACAGAGGACTCTGGTGTAAGGAAAGGTAGAGAAAATCTTTTCTGCCGAGGAGAATATCCTCTGTGCCGTTTCCATGATGACAGTCAAAGTCAATAACAGCTACTTTGCCGGCATCTTTTTTTACCTTCAAAGAAGCGATGGCAATATTGTTGAAGTAACAAAAACCGCCGAGAACGTTCCTTGTGGCATGATGCCCCGGAGGACGCATAAGCGATAAGGCCTTTTCACCCTTCAGGCATAGTTCTGCCGCGTCAACTGCGCTGCCTGCAGACAATTTCGCAATATCAAATATACCTGGAAATGAAGGCGTGTCGAGATCGAAAAAATTTTCTTTCCTGACACTTTCAAGCAATGCTGAAGTATGCGCAAGGCGTATGTCCGCATCACTGCATGGTTTAGGCTCAATAAACTCAAACCCCTTCTCCTTCAGAAAATGATAGGTTGACTGCACCCTCACAGGTGACTCAGGATGTCCGGTCTGTGAATACGTTAGACACTTTTCCGAAAAGAATATCTTCATATTTGGTTGATAAATTTATTTGGAAAATCCTTTTTTAAACTGATATATTATCCAACATCCATTCAAAAATCTCCACCCTATTCCATCCTTCCTGATTGTCATCAAGAAAGACAGAGGGTTGTATTTTATCAGGGGCATATACTAATCTTTAGTAACTGCTCATGCAAACGCAAAGCGTTTAATTCTTATGTATAACGATTATTTTGGCTTTAAAGAGACGCCGTTCTCCATTGCTCCTGACCCGCGCTACCTTTACATGAGCGAGCAGCACAGGGAGGCGCTTGCGCATCTGATATACGGCTTTAACAGCGACGGTGGTTTTGTCCTTCTCACAGGAGAAGTTGGAACAGGGAAAACCACTGTATGCCGCTGTTTGCTGGAGCAAATCCCTCAAGATTCTTCAATCGCATTCATAATCAACCCGAGATTGTCCGTTGATGAACTCTTAGCCACAATCTGCGATGAGTTCGGCATTAAGTATCCGGAACGAAACGTAAGTATAAAGGTGTTTGTAGATCTTCTAAATGCATATCTGCTTGACGCGCATGCCAAAGGCCGTAAGGCTGTGCTGATAATTGACGAAGCGCAAAATCTAAGCGCAAATGTATTGGAAGAGCTGCGCCTGCTGACAAATCTGGAGACCAACCAGCGCAAACTCCTTCAGATAATCTTGTTAGGGCAGCCTGAGTTAAGGAAAAAATTATCAAAACCTGAATTGCGGCAGCTATCTCAGCGCATTATTGCCCGCTATCATCTGGGGCCACTCTCAAGAAAAGATGTCTCAGCTTACGTGACCCACAGGCTGGCGATTGCCGG
>JBFLVX010000172.1:0-3909 GCA_040758255.1 Nitrospirota bacterium | reverse complement strand
AATCCTGCTCTTATATCGGAACGTCTATTGCCGTCCATTGTAATTATTGCTTGAGAGGGATTTCATCTGATCTGCCGTATTGGAAAATATACGAACAAAGGAAATGAGAAGTAAAAGATTTAGCGGCTGATTAAAAAAGCAGGCCCCGGCTGGCGGAGCCTGCTTTTCTGGTTTACAGCTTTACAATGTTTGTTGCCTTGGGGCCTTTTTCGCCTTCGACGATATCAAAACTTACTGCATCGCCTTCAGCCAGGTTTTTGAAACCTTCGCCGCGAATTTCGGAATAATGTGCGAACACATCAGGACCGCCGTCATCCTGTGTGATGAAACCGAAACCCTTGGACTCATTGAACCATTTTACAGTTCCTTTTGCCATGCTGCCTTCCCTCCTTACATAATAGACCAAATTCCCGAAGAATCCGGCTTTTAATAAAAAACCACAAAGCTTAAAGCCTTTGCGGCTTGCCTCTGACAAAACCTCTAAAACATTGTATAGATAATGGCATCTTTATTATGAAAAGTCAATAGACTTTAAGAAAAAAATTTATCGGGCAGATTTTCCGTTCAAAACATAAATCCCAAATTTCCTGAGACTCTCGGTCAGGGCGCACAAAGGAAGGCCCACGACATTAAAAAAATCCCCGTCAATTTTTCCAATAAATACCGCTCCAAGTCCCTGTATTGCATATGCCCCGGCTTTGTCAAGAGGCTCTCCTGTTTTTACGTATGCCTTTATTTCTCCGGCATTAAGTTTTTTGAAATAGACCCTGGTTTCCGCTGACCTTGATAATACTTTACCGCTGCCGGTATCCATAATGGTAAAGCCTGTGATGACCGAGTGCGCTTTTCCATTCAGCATCCTCAGCATCTTCTCAGACTCTTTGTGAGTATGCGGCTTGCCAAGCAGTTTGTCTTTAAAGACGATAAAGGTATCTGCTGTTATTATTATCGCGTTTCTGTATTTATGCGCTACAGCTTCCGCTTTTTTTCGGGAAAGGAATCTTGCAAGCGCGCGCGGGCTTAACGGCAGATTGAGGTCTTCTTTGTAATCACTTGACGTTGTATCGAACTTCAGCCCCGTTATTCTCAGGATTTCAGCTCTTCGCGGCGATGCTGACGCAAGTATTATTTTTCTCATCTGTTGCAGTATTATTTATGTGTAAAAGTTTGAAGATGTTATCTTTGCCTGACCGGCATATTATAGCAGGAAAGACTGAAGGCAATAATGCAGACAAAAAATTATGATCTTGCGATAATCGGTGCAGGGCCTGCCGGCATGATGGCTGCATTGCGCGCGTCCGAATGCGGTGCTGAAGTTCTTCTTTTAGAAAAAAATAATGTGCCTGGAGTAAAACTATTGATGACAGGCAAAGAACGATGCAATATAACGAACGCTGAATCTGATCCTCAAAAATTTGCGGCTAATTTCGGGAAGAACGGAAAATTTCTTCTTAGCGCACTCTATCGTTTTGGAGTGGAGGATACAATAGATTTTTTTCATAATAATAAATTGAAAACCGTCACGGAACGGGGAGGGCGGATATTCCCTGAAAGCGAAAAGGCGAAGGACGTGCAGGAGCTTTTTCTCAGGCTTATAAAGGAACATAGGATAACTCTGCTTACCGGATGCAGGATAGAAAATATCTCATTGAAGGAAAAGAGAATAGAGAAGATCATCCTTGAAAAAAGCGAGGTAAAAGCAGAAAATTATCTCATCTGCACCGGAGGCCTTTCTTATCCGCAAACAGGCTCAACAGGCGATGGCTATAAGTGGGCAAAACAGATGGGACATACAATAATTAAGCCTGAGCCTGCACTCACGCCCGTCATTGTAAAAGAAGAATGGGTAAAAGAATTGGAAGGGTTAAGCCTGAAGAATGTCAGTATATCTCTTTATCAAAATAATAAAAAGAAGGATGAGCGTTTCGGCGAGGCTCTGTTTACTGATTTTGGCATGAGCGGGCCGATAATTCTGGATATGAGCAAATCCATTGGTAAATTGCTTGCCGCAGGAGATGTGAATTTATTTATTGATTTTAAACCGGCACTGGATTTTGAAATGTTAGATAAAAGAATCCTTCGTGATCTGGAAGAGCATAAGAATAAAGCAATAAAAAATATATTGCCTGCTTTGCTGCCTCAAAAAATAATCCCTGTCATTCTTAAAATGGCAGAGATAGATCCCGAAAAGAAAGGCAATGCCGTAACAAAAGATGAGCGTAAAAAATTACGGTTGTTATTAAAGCAATTTCCTTTAACGATAAAAAGTTTATTGGGATTTAACAAGGCGATAATCACCGCGGGGGGCGTAGCTTTAAACGAGGTTGATCCGAAGACAATGAGGTCAAGGATAATAGATAATCTTTACTTCGCAGGAGAGATCCTGGATCTGGACGGGCCTACAGGGGGATATAATCTGCAGGTCTGCTGGAGCACCGGATATCTTGCGGGAGAAAGCGCGGCAAAGAACTTATGAGGTAAATTGTCGCCTCGACACAAGGTGTTATATATGTCTGAATTCTATTTTTTCTGCTGAATCTTTTAATGTTCCCCCCGGAAACCAAACATCGATTACCTCTCCCTCCGTTTTACCATAAAGGCCTGTAAACCAGGAATGCCACAAGTGGACTATTTCTATTTTATGCATTTGTCTGTTGTTGAGATAGCCTATGATGTTTTTGAGTGCTTTAGCCTTTACTTCTGGCAGTAGCTCCCGAAGCCAGCCGGGTGGATATTTATTATCATTTATCCTTGCCTCATTCAAAAGGTCATAAACAATAAATGTTTTTCGTAACTTAAGCATATCTTCAGTCAGATTAGAATTCCCCGTATATATTTCAGTCTTCACCAAGTCGCGATAATGCTGGCCCAGCGTGAGAGATGCCAAGAAAAATAAAACAAAGATAAGTAGTTTGATTGCAACGTTGTTGATAAAGATTAATATAAGAAATAAACAAGTGGCAGGTATCATGATTTGAAAGATTGGCTGTCCATTTGTGCCACTTGTAAACAGACGAGGCCCTAAAGCAAACGTGAAGAGAATAAAGCCTATAATAGCAAGTAATATAATGAAGATTTTCTTCGGTTTTCTTCCAAATTTCCAAAGGATTATTGCTGTCGCCATAACAAGAAGCAACAGGCCAAATGCATTAAAATTTGATGCCATATAGTCTGTCATTTACTCATATAACATTTACTTCTATATTTATTCTGCATTTTAGTGAAGTTTATCTCTACACTCTGTTGCGTGTCAAGAAAATTATAGGCAAAATGCCGAGATGTTGCAGAAAAGCCTGAGGAAAGCTCTTTATAGTTAGTTTATTTTTGATGTATAGTATATGCAATGAAATTTGAAGAACTCCCTATTCATGAAAAGGTTCTTGAGGGGATCAGAGCCGCAGGATTTACAAAATGCACCCCTGTGCAGGCGCAGACCCTTCCCGAAGCTCTGCGCGGAAAGGACATCGTTGCACAGGCTCAGACCGGCACAGGCAAGACTGCGGCATTTCTAATCGCAGTGTTCTCGCGCATGCTTACAGTGCCCTCTGCAGGACGGGGTTTGTCGCCGCGTGCGCTTATTATCGCGCCTACGCGGGAGCTTGTAAGCCAGATCGCTGCCGAGGCTAAACTGCTTGGCGGTCCCGCAGGATTCAAGATACTTCCTGTATTCGGCGGCATTGACTATCTGAAGCAGCGTGATGAGATCGCAAAGGGCGTTGACGTGCTCATAGGCACCCCCGGCCGTCTCATTGATTATCTCAAACAGAAGGTCTACAGTCTTCGGAAGACCCAGTTCCTTGTGATTGACGAGGCCGACAGGTTGTTCGACATGGGCTTTATCGCCGACCTCAGGTTCATGCTCAGGAGGTTGTCTCCCTATGACAAACGGCAGTCCATGCTCTTTTCAGC
>JBFLVX010000171.1:0-4056 GCA_040758255.1 Nitrospirota bacterium | reverse complement strand
AAACCCGGTTGCCACCTCATCAGCGATCATAAGAATTTTATATTTATTGCACAGCTTTCTTACGCCTTTAAGATAACCGGCTGGAGATACTATCATGCCTCCGGCTCCCTGAACCATCGGCTCAATGATAAAAGCCGCTATATTTTTATGATGTTTTTTTAATGTCTCCTCCATCTTTGTCAGACAATAGAGCTTGCAGGAAGGATGCTTTCTTTTAAATTCACAGCGGTAACAGTAAGGTGACTGGACATTATACGATTTAAAAAGCAGGTGGGAGAATATATTATGAAAGAGATCAATGCCTCCTACACTTACTGCTCCTACAGTATCTCCATGATAGGCATTCTTAAGAGAGACAAATCTCTTCTTCTCTGTCATGCCCTTATGCTGCCAGTATTGATACGCAATCTTCAGAGCTATCTCTACTGATGTTGACCCGTTGTCTGAGTAGAAGACCCTTGAGAGCGTCCGGTTGCGGGTTAGCGGCGGCGTGTTAACAGTTTGCACAAGTTTTTCTGCAAGCTCAATTGCCGGAGGATGCGTAAGTCCAAGCAAAGTTGAGTGGCTGATCCTGTCAATCTGCTCTTTTATGGCAATATTTATTTCTTTCTTCCTATGCCCGTGAACTGTTACCCATATAGATGAAACACCGTCAATATACCATCTGCCGGTTATATCTTTAAGAAAAGAACCCCGGCCTTCAGTGATTATTACAGGACTCTCCTCACACCACTCCTTCATCTGCGTAAAAGGATGCCAGAGATGTTCTTTATCGAGCCTTTCAAGCCGTTCTTTACGGGATTTGATATTCATTATCTATTATTAACACCAACGGTTACGGATGTAGGGTTTTCTTGTTTCGAAGAGGTGCTGCGACCGGCGTAGAGAGATGTTGCGTTTAGTTTAAGTTCAAAATTGAGTTGCATGGGCTATAAACATTTGAGCGTGACTAACATTACAAATTGCGTATTAGTCAGCCGATAATATTTTGTTGAAAGATGCACAAGATTATAACATGACTAATATTACAAATAGCATATTAGTCAGTTGAAAAATGTAATGATAGGAATCAAATAGCCTTCAATAGTCATTGACTAAATCACAACGTTTTGCTAATGTTCTGTAACTACTCAATAACTGGTTCTCTCAAAGGGAGAAAGCATGTCTGACATTGATCTTATTACCTCTCAAGTTAATAATATGAGTGCTTCGCTCACAACGTGGAATAAAATAGTTGTCTTCTTTACTGCTGCTACAGCTATTGTGGCAGCCCTGTACTTTGTAGCTACTTATATTACTCATAAGAAAGCAATCCTATTAGATAAAGCAAAAGATGAGTTAATTAAGGCCAAAGATGAACAGTTAGAGCGCGATTTAAAAGATAAGGATATACAAATAGGAAATATTAAAAAAGAAGCAGAATCACTTAAAAAAGACGCGGCAAAGGCGCAAACCGAAGCTGCTAATGCACAGCTCGCTTTATTGGAATACAAAGAGAGGCACAAAGACCGAAGATTAACAGAACAGCAAGCTAACCATTTACTCGTGGAAGTTAAAGGCAAGTCACCGGGCGATATATGGTTATCCTGTAAAGGAACCGACTCTGAAGCGTGTCAATTTGCACAACAAATCTTTAAAGTTCTGAGGGCTGCAAACTGGAATATTATTAATGGTGATGTTATGACACAAGAGATATACTCAAGCACGGGCTTCACCGAGGGGATTGTTATTACAATTAACAAAGAACTAAAATCTATTCCCGTAGGTATTGATTCATTTCATAAAACCATGTTGAAGTTCGGATTTGCGAGTAGAATACAGACAAGCACAAAAAATAGTATAGAAATTTGGATTGGAGCAAAACCAAACCCAGAATAATTGGGCTTGTGAAAGATATAATCCCGACAATGTTGAATGAACGAGATAACAAGTCATTGCAGTGAACCCTCAGCGCCTCATTATAATTGATAATAGCATGAGTTCCATGCTAACATGAAGTTGTGATCCAGTCATTCAAAGACAAGGGAACGGAAGATATTTTCAATGGCAGAAATTCTAAAGATTCACGAAAAACGTGCCCTCAGTCGTTATGGAAGATTGCATCAAGGAAATTGGATCAGCTTGATTCTGTCGGGCATATCAATGAACTGCGGGTTCCCCCGAACAATAAGCTGGAAGCCTTAACGAGAGATAGAAAAGGACAATATAGTATAAGGATAAACGATCAATATCGGATATGTTTTACATGGCAAGAATCCGGCCCTGAAAAGGTAGAAATTACTGATTATCATTGATAAAAATTAAGATGTTTTATGGAGGTAAATATGGTTCGTATACCAACACATAGAGAGCCAACACATCCCGGGGAGATGCTCCTTGAAGAATTTTTAATTCCTATGGGTATCACCCAGCGGGAATTGGCAAATGAAATTCATGTCCCCTACCAGAGGATTAATGAAATTATCAACAAACGTCGCGGCGTGACACCCAGCACAGCATTACGGCTTGCAAAGTTCTTTGGGGTTTCAGAAGATTTTTGGATGAATCTGCAGCTTAGATGGGATATATATAAAGCAAAAATTAATGAGGCAAAAGAGTTAAAGACAATCAGGGCTATAAGATTGAGCGGGGAATTGGCACATTCACATCTTTTTTAGACGGGGATGCCCAACACTTATAAGGCATCATGATGGCTCCGCCTCAGCGGATCCGCCTGTGGCAGAAAGAGCAAAGACTTGCCCGTAGCGGATTTTGAAAAAATCCGTAAATCCAAACGATAGCAAAGCCCATTCTGACTTGGTTTCACAATCATCGGCATTCAGATCATGTCCCATCCCCCCTACTTTCCTGAATACTCCTTATTAACTTTCGGGGTTAGCTTCTGATAATCCTCATACGATATCTGCGACTTCCACGACTGGACAGCTGTCTGAAGCCTATGGGGCCTTTACCGTCACCCGGTATATTTAGGTAAATGGGAAGAGAAGTGATATTATTATCACTATAGCAGCGCTATTAAATAAATCACACAACGAAAGGAGTAAACATTATGAATGAAGATAGCAAGAACCCGGTAACGGGCATGTCTCACAAACACACTGCCGACGGCGGCACAACGAACCGGGACTGGTGGCCGAACCAGTTGAACCTCAAGATTCTGCACCAGCATTCCCCCAAGTCCAATCCAATGGGCGAGGATTTCAACTACGCTAAAGAGTTCAAGAGCCTCGACCTGAAGGCCGTGAAGAAAGACCTCCGAGAACTGATGACGAAGTCGCAGGACTGGTGGCCGGCGGACTTCGGCCACTACGGGCCTTTGTTCATCCGTATGGCGTGGCACAGTGCCGGTACTTACCGCACCGGAGACGGCCGCGGCGGCGGGGGCAGCGGCAGCCAGCGTTTTGCGCCCCTCAACAGCTGGCCCGACAACGCGAACCTCGACAAGGCGCGACGGCTGCTCTGGCCGGTCAAGCAGAAGTACGGCCGGAAAATTTCCTGGGCCGACCTGATGATCCTTACCGGCAACGTCGCTTTGGAATCGATGGGTTTCAAGACTTTCGGTTTCGCAGGCGGGCGTGAGGACATCTGGGAACCGGAAAAAGATATCTACTGGGGCTCCGAGGAGAAGTGGCTGGATGACAAACGCTACTCCGGCGACCGGGATCTCGAAAATCCGCTCGCTGCTGTGCAGATGGGCCTCATTTACGTCAACCCGGAAGGCCCGAACGGCAACCCGGATCCGGTCGCTGCGGCGCGGGATATACGCGAGGTCTTCGCTCGCATGGCGATGAACGACGAGGAGACGGTGGCGCTCATCGCAGGAGGCCACGCGTTCGGCAAGGCCCACGGCGCCGGTGATGCGAAACATGTCGGGCCTGAGCCCGAAGCCGCTCCCATAGAGGAGCAGGGCCTCGGCTGGAAGAGCAGCTTCGGCACGGGCAAAGGCGGCGACACGATCACCAGCGGTTTGGAAGTCACCTGGACCACAACGCCCACTACGTGGAGCAACAACTTCTTCCGGAACCTCTTCGGCTTCGAATGGGAGCTGACAAAGAG
>JBFLVX010000170.1:0-4082 GCA_040758255.1 Nitrospirota bacterium | reverse complement strand
CTCATGGTGTCAAGAAGTGCCTTCAGCTGATTGTCCATGAACTCAATCTGAAAGACTTCCGTAGGAGGGCTTAAGAGCAGCCCCTGCCTTATAAGTGTATGCGAACTGAGGTCCGGGATCGCTTCCCATTCTATCCCGAATCTGAAATCATCATTCAGGGTGACTTCTATTATGTGGGCCTGTATCATAACCTGCTTGCTGACAGATGTCTCAACATCCTTCAGAAATTGCTCGACTCTCTTTATATTGTCCGGGAAATCAGTGACATAGACTATTCCCGCCAGTTCATTTATGATAAGTTTTTTCCCGCTCTTTGCAGTTAATTCCGGCTCGCTTTTTTCACTGCTGAATATTATCGTTGAAAGCCCCTTTCCGAGCTCGCTCCAGAAGTCTGAGGTGCCTGATGTGGTGACATTTACATTGCCCTGTCCGCCGGAAGACGATCCTGATGACTGAGATGCACCTGAAGAACCTGAAAGGTTGAGGTTTATTGTAGAGCCTCCGCCTGTTGCACCTGAAGATCCTCCGCTGGATATGGCTGCGTTCATGGTGCTTGAAGATGTCCTTTTGCCGGTTATATAGTTTATCCTGAAGGTGCGTGTTTCAAGCAAAGGAGAACTGACCCTTATGAATCCTTTCTCTGCTCTGAACGCATATCCAAGCTGTTCAGTGATAGCATGGAGCGCGTTCCGAAGATCAAGGTTCGAGAAATCAATAGAGATAGTTCCTGTGACATCTTTGTCAGCTATAATATTTACGCCGCTGTCTTTTGATAATAAGAGAAAGACGTCTCTTATATCAGCGTCTCTTAAGCTTAAAGAGAAAAGTTTCTCTTCCATGGATACGGGGAGTTCTTCAGGCTCGGGAGCAGGTGCCTCAGGTTTCGGCATAGAAATTTCAGGCGGCTCATTCAAAACCAGCGTCTCTGGGACCCCTGCTATTTGATAGCTTGCACAACCGTGGTTAAAAAGGATCGCTAAAAGTATCATCGCCCGGAATTTGCTCATTTTTTTGTCTCCTTCATAGCGCTTTTATTAGATAAATATATTTCTTCTGTTATTCCGTTGGTAGAGATAACTACACTGTCTTTTTTTATATCCATTATAACGGTGTTGCCTATCGCATCATTTATGCTGTAAACTCTGCCGTTGATGAGCGCAAGGCTTTTGCCGTCCCTTTTGATTATGCCGATAATTCTCATTTTGATTCTGACATCTTTTTTCTCAACTTTCTCGGCTTTCTCAAGAGAGAAAGGGTCCCTCCAAGGGGAACTGTCCTTTTTTAAGATGGTTCTCACATGAGTAACGGCTGGGGCAGGCGGAGAAGCCGCTGCCGGTTGTGAGACGGACTTTGCCGCCTCCTTTTCAGGGGTGTTTTTAGAGGAAAAAAACCTGACGTTGTAAGCTATAACTAAAATCAGAAGCGCGAGTACAGTATAAGCGACATATTTATTAGATCGCATTGCTTGTCTCCATTGAATAAATATTCACAACAATCTCCACTGTCAGCGACGTGCCTTTATTCCTTATATTGATGCCATCTATAGTTACGAGTCTGCTGAGGTTCTGAAGCTCCCTTATGAATTCCGCAAGGCTCCTGTAATCAGAGACGAAGTTGATCTTTATGGAATCAAGAGGTATTACTTTGGGCATGCTCCCGGAGGAGGGGAGGGCCTTAAGTATATTTCCGGAAGCGAGATCGACATATTCCCTCTTATTATAATTAAAAGAAATGGCATCAATATTATAGCTGCCGGAGATCATGTATACTTTTTCAATAAATTCTGTCGTGCTGCCGGATTGTGGGAAAAGCTCTTTGAGGTGTTCCAGGCCTTCAGGCTCATTCTTGGAAATATGTTCGTCTTGTGTTGACAGATACGCTATGTCTGTTTTTAAAGATCGGATGGTTTTAAATTCCGCCTTTACATAGAAAAAGAAGATTATCCCTGAAACAGCCATGAAGATGATAATAATAACGAATGCCAGGCTGAATTTCCTCATTTCATAACCTCGTAGCTTGACCGTACGGATAGAAAGCTTTCTTCCTTAGAAGTGTTCGATGTTGATATTATCGGCACTGATATGCTCCTGAGCACTTTTGATCCCTCAAGGCCTGTCAGGTGTTTTGTGAGAAGGGCTTTTCTATAGACCTCTTCGCTCTTCTTAATTGTTGCTTCAATGTTTAATATCGTTGCGCCCTTTTTTCTTTCAACCACTATCTGTTGAAGCTGTACGCCGGGCGGGGTGAGGTTTGCTATATCTCTGAATACGGGGTAAAGGCTTGGACTGGCTGATATGATGCTGAAAAACGTATTTCTGCCTTCAGAATATATGTCGCCTTCTGCTTCAGGCATCGAGTGAACCGCGGTAATCCTGGTTTTTTTACTTTCAAGAAAGGCCTTGAGCTCCTTTTCAGTTTTCTCTGCCGTCAAGTAAGTGAAGATCAGCAGTGAAATATAAATCGCTACTGAAACCCATATTATGGCTTGTTTAATGATGTTCTTTTTTCTCTCAATTATTTTTGCAGGGATGAAGCTGGTTATCTCTTTGGCTGAGTTTAGAGTCGAGACCCCGGAGAGGGCTGAGAATGCGCTTCCGTTTATGTTTGGGCTTTCAAGTCCGCTTAATAAGCTTGCGGAAATGCCGAACCCGCTTGATATCGAATCGGTAATTCCCTCTAATGTTGAACCGATTCCAGAGATCCATATCTTGGAGAGGCCTTCGCTTTCGGAAGCTTTCATATATGGGGTAATAGTCTTAAAAAGAACATCAATTATATTGTATATCTTTATCTTTGAGGCGGACGCTCCAGTCTTTTCATCACCCTCGGAAAGTTCAGAAAAGTCTGTGAGCAGTTGAAGCTTATCATAATTAATAAGGTTTCCGTTATTGATTATAAGTATCTCGATATATCCTGCGCCTATATCGATAATGGTTTCATTCCCCTCGGTTCTTGGCCGTAATCTGTTGAATAATTGCATGTTACCTTCAAAACCGCTGGTTATTACATCAGGCTTTATTCCGCATTCTTTCAGAAGAGTCATGTGGTCAGACATGTCTTTGTTCCGCACATATTCCAATAATATGTTTTTTGCGCCTGGACTGCTCTTTTTATTTTCTGTTATCTCTTTAAAACCGAAAGTGAATTTGTCATCGGCTAATTCCCTGGTTATCATGCGCCTTAGGATAATTGATATGTCATCTGCTTCAGCCCGGGGAACCTGCCGGATCGCATGAAGGACCATATCCTGAGGAAGTATTATATTTACCCTGCCGTGTTTCCCGCCGGATTCCCTGATCTCTGCGGAAAGTTTGTCTCTTGCCGGGGCTTTGTCTGCTACGGAGAAGTTCTTAATGAGCCTTGCGCTGACGGCTTTATCGTCTTTTATTATTAAGACCCGCAGGCATTTATCTCTGAAATCTATATTTAGTGAATTCATAGTAAATATTTATTGGACTGAAATCGATAGGTTATTAATATGCAAAGTTGAGGTCCTGTCACTGATAGTTATATATGAGGATGCTCCTACAGCCGCTGGAACCAGCAGATTGCCGGAACTGTCCCTGTCAATATCAGCCCAGACCCTTGTGATCCCTACAGGCAGGTTCTGAGACAGGGCTGAACTGAGGCCGAAAATGTAATTGCTCTGGGGATTGCCGACATTCCCGGTTATCGTAACAGGTGCTATAAATGACTGTTCAGAATCAACCCCCTCGCCGTTCTTGAAGGCGATATGAATAGTTAAATTTGCGTTGAATGTTGATGCCGGCGGCGTGATATATCTGACTATAACATTGCAGGAAACAGCGGATACAGGCATGACCTCATTAGTCTCAATGGTTATCTGTATATCAGCGGCGGTATCGGTTCCCCCGACAGCGTTGTCAGAACCGAGGCTCATAAGCGCAGCCGACTCCCTTCGGCCGAAGGCATCAAGATTGTAACTGTAGTTAATAACGTAGCCCCAGGCATCATTCTTGAATGACTGCGGGTTTACGCCCCCGCTTAAATACGGGCCGAACGTTCCATTCACGTTTGCGTAGCTGATGAGGGAGTCAAGGTCCGGAGGAAGCTGCCCGAGA
>JBFLVX010000169.1:0-4102 GCA_040758255.1 Nitrospirota bacterium | reverse complement strand
AGCGCTTCAGCAGCTTCTTCAAACGGGAATGGCCTGAATAGTCTCGGCTTCAGAAGTCCGGCCTTGATCCCTTTATCTCTGTACTGATCAATTACATCCTTTGTTGTCCCCGCGGCTGAACTGAGTATGACGATAGCAATATCAGCGTCATCAAGCCTGTATGACTCAAACAGCCCGTACTCCCTGCCGCTCAGTTTTTTGAAGTCCGCGGCAACATCAAGAACTACGCCCTTCACCTTTGTCATGACCTCATGCTGGGCCCTCTTGTACTCATGATAAAGATCGGTTAGTATTAACGGGCCGTAGCTCTTTGGGTGCTCGAGATCCAGCAAAGGGTTAACCTGCTTGTACTCTCCAACAAACTTCTTGACGTCAGCGTCATCGAGAAACTCCACCCTCTCTATTGAATGGCTCACAATAAAGCCGTCCATGCAAGGCATAACAGGCAGCCTTATATCAAGGTGTTCGCCTATTCTGAAAGCCTGTATTGTATTGTCATAAGCCTCCTGGGCTGTCTCGGCATAAATCTGTATCCAGCCCGAATCCCTTGCGCCCATGCCGTCGGAATGATCGCCGTGAATATTGAGCGGGGCTGATAATGCCCTGTTTACAAGCGGCATAATTATCGGGAGCCTGGTGCCTGCCGCTATATAGAGCATCTCCCACATGAGAGCCAGACCCTGCGATGAGGTTGCCGTTGCAACCCTGCCTCCGGCTGCGGACGCGCCTATGCATGCGCTCATTGCGCTGTGCTCGCTCTCAACGAGTATCATTTCCGTATTGACCCTTCCGTTTGAGACAAAACCGGTAAACCTCTGCATCAGGTCTGTCGCAGGCGTAATGGGATACGCAGCACATACATCAGGATTTATCTGCCTCAGAGATTCTGCAACCGCCTCATTTCCTGTAACAGCGACTACCTTCCCCATTACTTACCCTCCTCTTCCATGACAATGGCCTTTTTGCCTTTTTTGCCGGGACATTCAAGAGCGCATATGCCGCATCCCTTGCAGAAATCGTAATCAAATTCACCCCTTTTGCCGTCCTTGACCTTAACGGACATGTCAGGGCAGTATATCCAGCAGAAAAGGCATTGTATGCAGTTCTCTTCAATCCATTTCGGCCTCATGGCTCTCCATGAGCCGGTCTTGAATTTAACGGCGCTCCCTGCCTCAAGTATTACAGAGCCCGCCGGAAGTTTTTTCCATAATGGTTCGCTCATCCCTCTTTTACCTCCTCGTATCCGCGCTTTGTAGCTTCGAGGTTTCCGTCAATTATCTTCTGGGAAAATTTCTTCCCGAAGCTCTTCTTAACATTTTCAAGAAGCGTATCCAGTCCGATAATGTCGGTTGCTTTTGAGATCGCTCCAAGCATGGACGCGTTCGGAAGAGGCCTGCCAATACAGTCCATCGCGATCCTCGATGCGTCAACCGTCATAACCTTTTGTGAAGGCTTTGCATTGAGCTTCTTTCTTATCTCCTGAGGGTCCCTCGCTGTATTGACGATGAATATAGCGTCATCGCCCGCGCCCTCGGTGACATTTACTGCGTCAAGCAGCGTGGCGTCTGCCACGCTGACAACTTGCGGATGAAGCACAGGGCAATACATCCTTATCACATTCTCGCTTATCCTGTTGTAAGCCCTCAGCGGAGCGCCCGCCCTTTCAGGCCCGTACTCCGGAAAAGCCTGCACATATCTTCCGCCGCTAAGACATGCATCGGCGAGAACTTTCGCCGCTGTCACAGTTCCCTGGCCGCCGCGGCCGTGCCAGCGGATCTCAATATTTTTTCCCATATTTTTTCTCCAAAAGCACTACAGTTGATTGATATTAAAGAATTAAGGATATAATATTAGCCTAAAATCAGAACTATTTGCAAGCAGCAACAGGAAAAATATCTTGCAACTTTACAGCGAAAAATGTTACAAACTCCTATGCCGAAGAAGCTTGTAGTTGACATTGAAACAATAGGAAGAGACTTCGACTCTTTTGATGACATGTCAAAAGAGTATCTACTTAAATTCGCGGACACTGAAGAGAAGATAGATGAGGCGAAGGATGGGCTTGCCTTCTCTCCGCTTACAGGCGAGATAGTGGCAATAGGCATATTAAACCCGGACACAGAAAAAGGCGCTGTTTACTTTCAGTCGCCTGATATTCAGCAGGATACTCTGCACGAAGACGGCATAGAGTTTGTTTCCGATTCGGAAGAAGGCATCCTTAAGAGGTTCTGGGAAGCGGCAAAACATTATGACAAGATCATAACCTTCAACGGCAGGGGATTTGACGCGCCGTATCTGATAATACGTTCAGCCATTCACAAGATAACGCCGACAAAAGACCTTATGCCGAACCGTTACAGCGCTTCTTCACATGTTGACCTCCTTGACCAGTTGACCTTTTACGGCTCTGTAAGGAGAAAGTTCAGCCTGCATATGTGGTGCAGGGCCTTCGGCATAAAGAGCCCAAAAGAGGAAGGGGTTACAGGACACGAAGTTAAAGACCTCTTTAATCAGGGAAGACACCTTGACATCGCCAGATACTGCGTTGGAGATCTGCACGCAACAAAAGCACTCTTTGAGTACTGGGATAAGTTCGTAAGATTTCAGGGGCGTTCTTAGCTTTATCCGGAAGTTTACCCATTTTGAGACATTTTCCACAATCCACCATCAAAAAAGACAAACCACAGAGAGCACAGGTTTTTTCTCTGTGATCTCTTAAAAATACGGACAAGAACAAAAAATCCGTGTTGACACCGAGAGAACACAGAGTGAAGACTAATGTTTTGATGTTTTTCTTTAATAACGCAATGTCTTTCTCTGTGAACTCTGTGGTTAGGTGGTAGATCCTGGTTTTGAGACAGGTCTTGAATCTTCTTGATGCAAGTGATATTATATAAATTCTAAAATGCCGAAGTGGTGGAACTGGTAGACACGCACGTTTGAGGGGCGTGTGGGGCAACCTGTGCGGGTTCGAGTCCCGCCTTCGGCACCATTTTTTTCCTCTCGCTTGAATTTTCAGAAACCGCAATCGTCTTAGGGCATTCAGAGAATGCGATATTATTTATGATTAACACTATCAGACAATTTTTTGAAAAAAATATTAAGCTGACGGACAAACGCCCTGAAAAGCTCTCTGAGCATTCTCTTCATGTGGCTACTGCCGCGCTTCTAATTGAGATGATGAGGTCTGATGCATCTGTAAGTGAAGCTGAAAGAAAAACCATAACGAATATTATAAGATTAAAGCTTGCCCTGACAACAGAAGAAATCAACAAGTTGTTGAAACTTGCTGAAGAAGAATTATGGAAATCAACCGGTTATTACGAATTTACGTCTCTCATCAATAAAGGATTCAGTTATGAAGAGAAAATTATGGTTATAGAACATTTATGGGAGGTTGCTTTTACAGATGCAAAGGTAGATAAGCATGAAGAGCATATGGTGCGTAAGATTGCTGATCTGCTATATGTTGCCCATAAGGATTTCATAGATGCCAAGCTGCGAGTACGTAATAAAAAAGTAGTATTGCAATAGCAGAATAATAAAAGCCGGATAAACAGGATTTTTATCTCTGCCTATCCGGCTTTGAGGTCTGTCAGAAATCTGATACTGAAAGCAGTTATTGATCAGCAGGAGCTGCAGGACGGGCCGCATGATGAAGGCGCGTTTCCTCTCACTACAAATCCCTGCTGCTCTCCTTCGCTGACAAAGTGTATCTCCATGCCGTTCAGTTTTTCCGATGCTGTTTTATCTACAAAGACCTTCAGGCCGTTCTTCTCAAAGGTCTCGTCGGTTTCAGCAGGATTGTCGCTTATGTCCATTCCGAATGATGGTCCGCAACAGCCGCCGCCGGCCAGAAAAATCCTCAAGCCTGAATCGGTTTTACCTTCAGCAACAAGTATTTCCTTTGCCTTTTCAGCAGCTTCATCTGAAATTTTAATCATGTGTCTTCCTCCTTTATATCTTCTTTCCTGGATTTGCTACTTTGTAGTAACTGCTATCTTTAAAATAAAGGATAGACAGCTTAAAAAGCAAATATTCCCTAAATAGAATCCCGCTATTATTCAGATATTAATAATTTTTTTATTTCTGAAACAGTATC
>JBFLVX010000168.1:0-4129 GCA_040758255.1 Nitrospirota bacterium | reverse complement strand
TACCTCAGGCACAACCAGGGGCACTTCAGGATCCATCCTCCATGCGCTTGAGTTGTCAATAACAACGCAGCCCGCCTTTGCCGCAATAGGCGCAAAATGCTTGCTCCTGTCGCCCCCGGCAGAGAATAGGGCGATATCAATTCCTTTGAATACATCTTCTTTCAGGGTTTTGACAGCAACGGGTTTACCGTGAAAATCAATTGTCTTTCCTTCAGAGCGCTCGGAAGCAAAGAGCCTCAGCTCTTCCACAGGAAAGTTTCTCTCCTCAAGTATTGAGACCATCTCATTGCCTACTGCGCCGGTGGCCCCGACAACAGCTACTATGTATTTATCTTTCTTCTTAATCATGATGCTCCCTTTGTTACAATAAAGTTATAAATTCTTTACAACCAAATCTCCCACCTCAGAGGTAGTGTGTCCCATCTGTCCTGCCGCGAGACTCTTGATCTCTTTCGCAGTTACCTTCATGACAGCTTTCTCTATGCTCTTTCCACTCTCAATCTCTCCAAGGTGCTCAAGCATAAGTCCAGCCGCGCATATAGCGGCAAGAGGGTTAATCATATTCTTGCCTTTGTATTTTGGCGCCGAGCCTCCAATAGGCTCAAACATTGAGACGCCTTCAGGGTTGATGTTTCCTCCTGCGGCAATCCCCATCCCACCCTGTATCATCGCACCGAGGTCGGTAATGATGTCACCGAACATATTGTCTGTAACAATCACATCGAACCATTCGGGATTCTTAACAAACCACATTGTTATTGCATCAACATGAGCGTAATCAACTTTTACATTGGGATATTCTTTTGCGACCTCGTAAAAAGTTCTTTCCCAAAGATCAAAAGCGAATGTGAGCACATTTGTCTTTCCGCAGAGAGTGAGCTTCATATCCTTGCTTCGTTTTTTACAATATTCAAACGCGTAGCGTATGCAGCGTTCAACACCTTTCCTTGTGTTGATTGATTCCTGAACAGCCACTTCGTCAGGCGTGCCTTTCTTAAGAACGCCGCCGGCTCCGGCATAAATACCTTCCGTGTTCTCCCTGACAACCACAAAATCAATGTCAGCAGGCCTTTTGCCCTTAAGCGGACAGTCAACTCCGGGATAAAGCTTCACAGGCCTCAGGTTAATATACTGGTCAAGCTCAAAACGGAGCCTCAGAAGAATGCCTTTTTCAAGGATTCCCGGCTTTACATCAGGATGTCCGATTGCGCCTAAATAGATGGCGTCATGCTTTTTCAGGTCGCTGACAGCTGTGTCGGGAAGAACCTCGCCTGTTCTCAGATATTTCTCGCCGCCGAAGTCATAATATTTAAGTGCAAGCTTGAAACCTGCCTTTGCAGAAACCGCGTTAAGCACTTTTATCCCTTCGGCAACGACCTCCGGGCCTGTGCCGTCTCCGGGAATAACTGCAATGTTATAAGTCTTGGACATCATATTCTCCTTCTTGAGGTATTGACAGTTTATGGTGATCCCAACGGGGTTCGAACCCGTGTTTCCGGCGTGAGAGGCCAGCGTCCTAGGCCGCTAGACGATGGGACCATAATTAATAAATTGAGAACTGGGAAGTAACAAGTTAAAGATAAATATTTACTATTATCTCCAACTTTTCTGGCAGTTCTTATTTCTTGCTTCTTTATTACTGGGGAGAGAGGATTTGAACCCCTACAAGCAGATCCAGAATCTGCCGTGCTGCCGTTACACTACTCCCCAAAAATCATCAGATTTAAACGCATCAATATATTACACAAACAGTTGAAATCCGTCAATCTTTACCGCAGTATTGCAGCATAATGAATTAAGCCTTTATTTAGTGTATATTAATATAGTTCAATAATCCTGAGGGGACATTTTATGAAAAGAATACTTGTAACAGGCGGCGCGGGTTTTTTAGGTTCTCATTTATGTGAAAAATTGCTGAATGACAACAACGAGGTTTTATGCGTTGATAACTTCTATACCGGCAGGCGCTCAAATGTCAAACACCTTGCAGCCAACCCGATGTTTGAGATAATGAGGCATGACGTATGTTTCCCTTTGTATGTCGAAGTTGATGAAATATATAACCTTGCCTGTCCGGCATCTCCCATACATTACCAGTTTGATCCTGTGCAGACCACAAAGACATCGGTCCATGGCGCAATTAATATGCTTGGCCTTGCCAAGAGGGTAAAGGCAAAGATTCTGCAGGCTTCAACATCTGAAGTTTACGGAGATCCGGTGATACACCCTCAAACAGAAGGCTACTGGGGCAACGTAAATCCCATAGGTATTCGTTCATGTTATGACGAGGGAAAACGCTGCGCGGAAACCCTCTTCTTTGACTACTTTCGCCAGCATAATCTGCGGATAAAGGTCGCAAGAATATTCAATACCTATGGCCCTAATATGCATCCGAATGACGGAAGAGTTGTGAGCAACTTTATCATACAGGCTTTAAGAGGCGAGGATATTACGGTTTATGGCGATGGAAATCAGACAAGGAGCTTCTGTTATGTTGATGATCTGATAGATGGCCTTATAAGGCTGATGAATTCACCTGATGAACTGAGCGGCCCTGTTAATCTTGGCAACCCTAATGAGTTCAGTATAATGGAGCTTGCCGAAAAGGTTATTGAATTAACCGGTTCAAAATCCGCGATTGTTAATAAACCGTTGCCTGAAGACGATCCGATTCAAAGACAGCCCAATATAACACTTGCAAAGAAGGAACTCAGATGGGAACCGAAGGTTGCTCTTGATGAAGGACTTGTCAAAACGATAGAGTACTTTAAGAAATTATTGTCAACTTAGCAAAGGCTAAATTTTCGCATACGGCGGGTTTGTCATCGCTGCTTCTTCTCTTTGACTCTCAATAAAGACCTTTCTCTCTTCAACTTTTATCTTGCCTTCAGCAAATAGTTTAACAGCCAGAGGGAATATCCTGTGCTCCTCTTTCAGTATCCTTTCTGATAGAGTATCTTCGGTATCATCTTCATATGCAGGGACCGCCGACTGGATTATTATCGGCCCTGTGTCAACTCCTTCGTCAACAAAGTGAACTGTGCATCCGGCAATTTTGACACCATAATCAAGAGCTTGTTTCTGGCCATGAAGTCCTGGAAATGACGGGAGGAGGGCAGGGTGGATGTTCATTATACGGTTCCTGAATTTTTCGATAAGGGGCTGTCCGACCACTCTCATAAAACCCGCTAATACAACCAGTTCAATCCCTCTCTTTTTAAGTTCATCTGCGATATGCCTGTAATATGAATCTCTGTCAGGGAAATTTTTTGGAATGAGCACAAGCGTTTCGATATTATTATTATTCGCGCGCTCAATAGCGTAAGCCTCCGCGTTATCCGTGATAAGCAAAGTGATCTTCGCAGGGATATATCCCGATTTAATATTATCAATTATTGACTGAAAATTAGAGCCTCTTCCAGAGGCTAAGACACCAAGGGTAAGCATAATTAAATTTAAATGTAGGTCACTCTTCCATTTCCTTTTTCAATCTGTCCTATCACAAACGCCTGTTCTCCAAGCGAATTAAGTTTCTTAATAATTTTCGTTACATCAGCCTTGCTGACGACCAGTATAAAGCCGATCCCCATATTAAGCGTTCTATATATTTCATCTTCCGATACATTGCCTTCGTTCTGAATTATGCTGAATATCTTCGGAACAGTCCAGCTCCCTTTTTCTATCACGGCTTTCAAACCCTTCTTTTCCGGCAAGATACGGGGAAGATTTTCAGTGATCCCCCCGCCTGTGATGTGTGCCATTCCTTTAACCTTGAATTTGCTTATGATCTCTAAGACGCTCCTGACATAAATCCTTGTCGGCTTGAGAAGCTCGTCTCCGATAGAGGAGTCGAGTCTTTTTATTTTTTTCCGGGCGTTATATTTCTTAATGTCAAAAAAGAGCTTTCTTGCAAGAGAATACCCATTGCTGTGAAGTCCGCTGGATGAAAGCCCTATGATAATATCGCCTTCTTTGATCTTTGAGCCGTCAATGATCTCTTTCCTCTCTGCAATGCCGACAGCAAACCCGGCAAGATCATATTCACCTGCGCCATAAAACCCCGGCATCTCTGCTGTCTCACCCCCGATAAGGGAGCAGCCCGCAATCTTACAGCCGTTTGCAATGCCCC
>JBFLVX010000167.1:0-4142 GCA_040758255.1 Nitrospirota bacterium | reverse complement strand
GAATCTCAATTGTTTAAAAGTTTATACCCGGATCAAACAGAAGATACTGTTTGCGTATCTTATTAAGATTTAAAGTGATAAAATTATATGAAAGATTTTCAATCATGTCAAGATAGCAACAGGCATAGCATGTTTTTACGTTAGCCCGTTACCTCTAACTCTGCGATTTTAAATGTCTTTTTAAGTTTTGTCACTCAAGAAAGATTCCCGGCAATCTTTCACTACAGTGCCACTGCTTCCTTCTTCGCTATATTCAACAAGCTCAACCTTTCCGTCATCGCGTTTAATATAAACGCTTGAGCTATCCTCAAGTTTAGGGAAATAGCAGCCGTTTAAGTCTTCATATAAATTCACCCGGAACAGCGGATCGCCGGACGGCCTGATATTATCCTTGGAAATGCTTAACAGCCCTTCTTTTTTATATACTGTATACCGGCCATTATCATTTTTGTATCCGACCCAATATTTCCTCGCTTCTTTATGGTAAATATCAGCATTCATCGGATAAATCTTATCTCCCGCGATCTCCAGAATCTCTTCGCCTTCTATCTTAAACTCCTTCCCCGCGTGAGTAAGTATCCATTCCGATGTGATATTATCGGGGCAATGGGTCAATAACGATCTTTCCTTTGTCAGATTGCAATCGGCCAATGATTCATAACTTGTATGAACCGGGTTATTTCCTATAGTAATGTCATGTATGGTGACGGCGTCATTAAAGGCATTTACAGCTTCATTATAGCGCTCCTCACTCCATACGCGTTCAATGTAGTCATTGATGTCTCCGTAAATGACTGGCGCGGACTCAAACTCTTTTCTTGGCATATGGAGCGTCTGCTCCTTCTTTTCGGTGCAGAGCTTGTGCCATAAATGTTTATTGTTAATCGTGTCCGCGCTGAATATCAGTGTCTCGCTGCCGGTCTTGATCTTTATCCCTGTTGAGGTTATGCCATGCCATACAGGCGCTTTTACAGCCTCAATACTGAATCCTTCAGGGCTTTGAAAAATATTTTTATTATCCTCATAGAACATATTCGAGGAGAAGGGATAAAAGCTTTCCGGCTCTATCCATTCTTTATATTGAGGATCTTTAAAGAGCAGCCTGGGCCTCTTGGTTTGGTTGTTTATAACTATCTTTGCCGTATCTGGAGAGACAACGCCGCCTTCTGCGTCTATAACTTGAAAATATCTTCTACCGTTGCCTTCGTCTATGGAGGTGATCCTGAACTTCGCCTTCGGCCCTATCATATTGAATGAGAAGTATTCGTCATTGCCAATATCTATTATCCTTTTCGAGTCCGATGAGAGGCTTCTGTCAAGTGCGGCGGATGAAGATCTCATCGCTTCTTCGTGTATATCCTCAGTAGTGATAAAAGCTTTTTTAGAATCAGCTATGACATACTTGCAAAAGAGAGCGTAGTCAGTAAACCACCTCTTGTGGTCATCATGGCAATGCGTAAGCATCACGCCTTTAATATTCTTAAGGTCATCCCATGTGAGCTGATGAAAAATAGGCGAGCCGATGTCTACAAGGTACGAAGAACCCTCTATGGTTACCAGATAACCGATGCTTTGGCCTATATTGGAAAAAGGCCCCTGGTCTCCGAGTATTTTAACAGTTATCCCTTTAGCCATAAGAAAAAATTCTACTTTTTTATTACTATATTTACCGAAAACAAACTCATCAGATAATTTAATAAAAATTATTATAGCATAATTGTTTTCAGTTAATATCTTTAAATAAAACTGCTGATTTCGATTGTAGAATTCTGGATTTAGCCTGTCGTTTTACGTATAATAAACATTCCATATCTACCTGATTAATTAAGGAGGAAATTATGAACTGTGCTGAATGCAAAAAAGAGCCGAAGAATAAATGCGCAAAGGAAGGTTTTGACTGCACAGGCGGCAGTCTTGAGCTTGGCGAGTATACTCTCGCAGAGAATATACCTTTGCAAAATACCAGTGATCTTCTAAGGAGAGAACATGGCAATAGTCTTTGCAGGACAGAAGAGATAATCAATTACTGCCAGAAGCTCGGCATTAAAAAAGTCGGGCTGGTCTTCTGCATCGGCCTTGCGGAGGAAGCAAGACTGATAGCAAAAATCTTCAAACAGCATTTCAGGGTAGCTTCGGTATGCTGCAGAATGACCGGAATAGATAAAGATAAAAACCAGCACTTGGTCAAAATAAATGAGGGAGAATTTGAAACTTCATGCAATCCTATAGGACAGGCAAAGATGCTTAATAAATTGAAGACTGAAATAAATGTGCAGCTTGGACTATGTGTCGGACATGATATGCTGTTCCATAAATACTCTGATGCCCCTGTTACGGTATTAGCTGTAAAGGACAGGGTGCTGGCTAATAATCCGCTCGGTATTGTGTACAGCAGTTATATGAGAAAAAAATTCAATATTGATTCTTAGCAGCCTAAAACAGGGTTGATTTATTGCCTTTTCAGGGTCACGCCCTGAGATGCGCATCGCATCCTCATGTAGGCTTTGCCGGACTGATAAGTTTAGTATTGTCTATGATAGCCCCGGGCCATTTTGTTATTCCGCCTTTGACACTCTGCGCCTTGAATCCCTGAGTGTTCATAAGATATGCCGCTGACAGGCTCCTCCGTCCTGAACGGCAATACACAAAGTAGTTCTTATCCTGCTGTAATTCATGATAACGCTGCCTCAGTTCATCAAGCGGGATATGAATAGAGCCGGGAATATGTTCTTCTTCGTACTCAACATGCATCCTCACATCAAGCAGCACATTGTTTTTATCTTTTGAATTTATAACATCTTCTGCTGTGACTTCCTGCAAGAACGTGGACTTCATGATTGATTCAAAGTCCTGCCGCGCGAGAACGCTGACAACAGTTTCATTCGCCGCCCTTACTGTTGCGTTTCTGGGCGAATTGGTAATCAGAGCTTCCTCTCCAAAAGCATGCCCTTCTTCGAGGGTCGCTATATGCACAAACTCATCTTCAAGATTTTTTTTCCACACATGAACCATGCCTGATTTTATTATAAAATACTCATTCCCCTCCTCGCCCGCTTTAATAATATCTTCATTTGCAGCATATGTCCGTTCTGTAAACTTCGATGAGACAGCCAATACCATCTCCGGAGCTAACAGCGTAAAGGGTTTAAAAGTCTTTAAATTAGCGCCGAGCGCATACCCTTCGTTTGTCTTATAAAGCGAGCCCCCGAAAGAAGATTCTATTTGTAAAATCTCATCAAAATCTGATTTAAACAGCTTGAAAAGTGAAACATCGCTCTTCGCAACTGCGGTACAATCACGGGAAGAACATGTAAAGAGCGGCATCTTCCCGAATCCCATGCCGTTTCCCTCAATTGAGGTGGCGGTAATATTCCCAAATTCTGTCTTTTTCTGAACTTCCACTTTCCCCCTGCTTATTAAGTAGATAGAGTCAGCAGGTATCTTTTCGCTCACAATAGTAGTTCCTGCGGCAAGTTCGACCCTCCTGAATTTATCAGCGATTGTCTGAAGGGCATAATCAGAGAAGGAGGTGAAATAACAGTAGTTTTTAAGCTGCTTATAGGATGCGTCTCTCATATTATAGTCCCTCCAATAATGCCGGTAAGATTTTGAAATGTTATATGAAACAGTATAGATTTGCGAATATTATACTACAAAAAAGTATTCCGGTCTGTTCTGCTCATCCGGCTGTATTGGATCTGCTAACTGATTAAGTTTTTGCGCCAGAAAGCCCTCAGAACTTCAACGATATTTACCGAGATATCAGGTCTCGCATTTATTATAAAGATTCTATTATCTATATGGAAGAGTTCCCTCTCCAGCCTTTTAACAGACTTTGCCTCTTTATGCCGTCTGAGCGTCTCCGCCTCGAACATAGGCACTATCTTATCCTTCATCCTCAGTTCAGTATCAACAAAAAATACCGCTATCTCAGGACAGAGGTCTTCAACCCTGTCAAAAAAGGCGGCGATCTCCCTGTCGTAAATCTGCTTCGGCGGAGATGATTTTATCTCCATGTAAAGTATGAAGGAATCAATCTTGGAGATAAGGTCGTAATCACCTCCGACCCCGGGGCGTTTGAACTTTATCCCCCATATGGCTTCTGCCTGAAAATCTATATTCATGATCTGAGCAATAAACCA
>JBFLVX010000166.1:0-4152 GCA_040758255.1 Nitrospirota bacterium | reverse complement strand
ATACCACAGTATATTCAACAGATGCGGGCTGAAATTTTATCAGGTTGAAAGCGACCCTGGCATGATGGGAGGCGCCGGCGCGCATGAATTCATGGCGCCGAGCCCCGTGGGCGAAGACACTGTTGTGCTCTGCCGTGAATGCGGATATTTTGCAAACACAGAACTTGCGCGCTCTACGCCTCATTCACATCATATTGAAGAAGAATGGAAGCTGGAGGATGTCTCAACGCCACAAAAGAGGACGGTTGCGGAGGTCTCAGGTTTCCTGAAGATAAGCCCGCAGTTTTTCATTAAGAGCCTTCTCTTTGTCGGCAAAGATGGCCCGTTCCTTGCGCTCGTCAGAGGCGACCAGGAGCTTCATGAAAAGAAACTGCATAAGATAGCCGGAGATTTCAGGACTGCGGAAAAGGCGGAGATAAAAGAGATGATCGGGGTTGGGGCAGGCTTCATCGGCCCTCATGGAAATAATTTGAGAAAGATCGCTGACATATCCCTTAAAGAAGGCGTTTATATTTCAGGAGCCAATAAAGAGGGTTTCCATACAAAGGGGATAAGGCCGCACGTGCATTTTGATGCGGAGTGGCATGACATACATATGGCAAAGCAAGGCGACAGGTGTCCCAAATGCGGAAAAGATATAGAGGTTGAGAAGATGATTGAAATAGGGAATATATTCAAGCTGGGCACCAAATACTCTGAACCGCTCAAAGCCGTTTATCTGGATGAGAGCGGCAAAGAGACTCCGATAATCATGGGGAGCTACGGCATCGGTCCCGCGCGCATTGCCGCAGCCGCAGTAGAGCAGAATCATGATAAGGACGGCATCATATGGCCGCAGAGCATATCTCCTTATGATGTTGAGGTAATCCCGCTTAATATGGAAGATGCGGATGTCAGAAACACGGCTGAAATCCTATATCAAGAGCTTAGAGATAGCGGAATCGAAGCGCTCCTTGATGACAGGGACGCAAGGCCCGGAATAAAATTCAAGGACGCCGACCTGATAGGCATTCCATGGCAGGTAATAATCGGGAAGAAGACACTGCAAGAGGATTTTGTAGAGCTTAAATCAAGAAGAACAAAAGAGACTGACAAGATCGCCCCTTCCGATGTTGCAGAAAAGATCACTGAACTGCTGTCTAATTAGTTCTTGCAATAAAAAAGAGCCGGAGCATTATCTTGCCCCGGCTCTTTTACGTTTATGAACTGACAGCCTTACTCAGGCTTTTCCCAAGGCATCTTGACAGTCTCAAGCGCTTTGCTCTCTGTCGTTACTTTGCTCTTCTTCTTTAAACCCTCTACGTAGGCATCAAAAGCGCTCTTCTGTTTCTCGGAAATCAGTTGTCTTTTAACCGTTTCTTTTGCTTCCTCAAACGGAACCATAGCCCCTTCCTTGCGCTCTATGACTTTGATAACATGATATCCGAACTGTGTTTTGAGAGGAGCGCTGATCTCTCCCGGCTTGAGGCTGAATACAGTTTCTTCAAATTCAGGTACCATTCTTCCACGGGTGAAAAAACCAAGGTCGCCGCCATTGGCAGCCGACCCTTTATCTTTTGAGAGAGCCTTTGCTAATTTGGAAAAGTCTTCTCCCTTTTTAAGTCTGGCGAGAATATCCTTTGCTTCTTTTTCCGTATCAACAAGGATGTGGCTTGCCTTTACCTCCTCGCCTTTTTTGAATTTGTCCTGATTTTTATTATAAAAGTCATTCGCTTCTTCGTCAGATACCTGCACTTTTTCCTCAATCTCCTTCTTAAGGACAAGAGACAAAAGGGTCATCTTCTTGAATTCCTCAACCTGTGAAATGATATCCTTATCTTTATCAAGCCCCCTGTTCTTGGCGTCCTGATAAATAAGCTCTTTCTTTATCAGCTCTTCAAGGAAGCGCTCTTTCCCGTCTTTGGTGCTGAAATTCTGCTTGGCCCATTCAGGCACAAGCTGGCTCTCTTTCAGGAAATCCTCCTTTGTTATTGATGTATTATTAACCTTTGCAATAACCGAACCGGTTGAACTGCCTTTCTGCTGCGCGCACCCGAATACAAAAAAACCAGCCAATATCAAACTCAATATCTTCTTCATCTATTCTCCTTAAGTTAGTAAGTTTTTAAGACATTTTTTATAACATAATGAAATGGATTTTTACAACATTGACGCCAAACGGTTTAACACCTCCATGACTTTACTTAATATTTCTTTCCACTCTTTTCCTGACAAATTAAGTTCAACCCCTCCTTCAGGCAGAAATTTAATAGGGTCGCCGCCTTTTTCATAAAGGGAGAATAACATTTCAGGGGTAACCGGTGTTTCAGGCGCAAAGAGGACCTTTATCTTTCCGGCTCTATTATTAATTGCGGTGACAGCGAGTCTTTTAGCGATAGTTTTAAGCTCCATTATTTCAATAAGTCTCTGCGTCTCTTGAGGAAGCGCTCCAAACCTGTCTTTCAGCTCATCTTTAAGTCTTATGATCTGCCCGCTCTCTCTTGCTGCCGCTATTTTTCTGTAGATGTTCAATCTCAGGTCAGGGTCTTTGATATAGTATTCAGGGATTACGGCTGTTACTCCCAGGTCAATCGTGATCTCGATCTCTGAAGGTATCTCTTCTCCTTTTAACTCTGCCACAGCCTCTTCAAGCATTTTAATATACATATCGTATCCTATAGCCTCTATATGGCCGGACTGCTCTCCGCCAAGCATGTTGCCAGCACCCCTTATCTCAAGGTCTTTCATTGCGAGCCTGAAACCCGCACCAAGGTAGCTGAGTTCCTGCACAGCCTGCACCTTTTTTCTTGCTTCTTCGGTTATCGCGTCTTCTCCCGGTATCAGGAACCATGCGTATGCTTTCACATTGGATCTGCCCACGCGCCCTCTAAGCTGATACAGGTCTGCGAGTCCGAATCTGTCAGCCCTGTTGATCATTATCGTGTTGGCCGAAGGTATGTCGAGGCCGGAGCCTATTATCGCGGTTGAGACGAGGATGTTGCTCTCTTTTTTGTAAAACGACCTCATGACACGCTCAAGCTCAATTCCTCTCATCTGTCCGTGTGCCACGGCAATCTTTCCTTGAGGAAGTAACTCCCTCAGAAAATTCGCAATGTTATAGATATCGTGTATACGGTTATGGATAAAGAATGCTTGCCCGCCCCTATCCAGTTCTTTTTGCAGCGCATCTTTGATTATCGCAGGCTCAAACTTTGCGATGAGGCTTTTAACCGCAAGCCTCTCTTCAGGCGGGGTCTCTATAACGCTTATATTCCTTATGCCTGAAAGCGCCATATGAAGCGTTCTTGGTATAGGAGTTGCCGTTAGTGTAAGTATATCCACGCCTGCCTTGAGGGCCTTCAGCTTCTCTTTGTGAGCCACGCCGAATTTATGCTCTTCATCTATGATAAGAAGACCGAGGTCATGAAAGATCACATCTTTACCCAGAAGCCTCTGTGTTCCTATGATGATATCCGTATCTCCCTCTGAAAGAGCCTTAAGGGTCTGTTTCTGCTCCGCCCGGTTTTTGAAGCGGCTTAAAAAATCTATCTTGACCGGAAAGACTGAGAACCTTGAAGTGAATGTTTCATAGTGCTGCTCCGCGAGTATAGTTGTAGGCACAAGCACTACAGCCTGCTTTGAATCGTAGGCAGCCTTAAAACAGGCCCTCATGGCTACCTCTGTCTTTCCATACCCTACGTCCCCGCATAATATCCTGTCCATAGGAGTCCCACTCTCCATATCCCTCTTTATCTCTTCAATGGAACTCTGCTGGTCAGGCGTCTCCTCATACGGGAAAAAATCATCGAACTCAAAATGCATCTCCCTGTCTTCAGAGAAGGCAAAGCCCTCTGCTTCTGACCTCCGGGCGTAAATCTTCAGCAGCTTCTCCGCCATATCCTTTATCTTCTCTTTAGCCCTTTTTTTGGTCTTCTGCCAGGTCCTGCCGCCAAGCCTGTCCAGCACAGGTTTTACATGATCCGGAGCATGATAATTCTGAATACAATCTATCCGTTCGAGCGGCACATAGAGCCTGTCGCCTCCAAAATATTCGATAATAAGAAACTCCCCTTCATGCCCTTCAATCGTCTCCTTCCTGATCCCCATGAACCTTCCTATGCCATGTTCTATGTGGACAAGATAATCCCCTTCCTTGAAATCTTCAATGGAAGA
>JBFLVX010000165.1:0-4156 GCA_040758255.1 Nitrospirota bacterium | reverse complement strand
AGTTGTCAAAAATGTTGATTCCGTGCAGCTTGAGAATTTCGGCCCTGTAATAGAAAATCATAGGCTTTTTCCCAAAAGGACAAATGTTGAGTTCATACATATTGCAGACCGTAAAAATATAATAATGCGCGTATGGGAAAGAGGGGCCGGAGAGACATTGGCATGCGGAACCGGAGCATCTGCCGCGGCTGTTGCATCATCATTGTTGGGACTGACTGACAGAAGAGTAAACGTGCATCTTAAAGGCGGCAGGCTGCTTATCGATTGGTCATCAAGAGACAATCATGTTTACATGACAGGCCCGGCAGTAAAAGTCTTTGAAGGAACCTTTCAAATCTAAATCAGACTCTCTTACCTATTTCTGGCTGATCCTTTGCCTATCAGCAATCCCATGTATTTGTTAATAGGGTTGCTCCTGTTTAAAAAGGGGACAGGAGGCCTGCGGCGTGAACCCAATTTTTTAAGCTCTTTAATAATGTCTTGATCTTTCGGATCCGCCTGAAGTCCAAGATTAAACGCTGCCACCGCGTCTCTCCTTTTGCCGGCTACAAGATAGGCCCTGCCAAGATTCAGATAAAATGCCGGGTAGTAAATCTCTCTCTCCAGTGAGACTGAGGAATCAAGCTGCTTAATGGCGTCTCTGCACATCTTAATGCCTTCTTTGTGCTTTTTCCCGACAATTGAATAAAGACAGCCGCAATATGACATAAGCAAAGGATCGCCGGGATACATCTCCAGCCCTTTCCTTAAAAGATCTAAAGCATCAACGCCCCTCCCTGCTCCAAGCAGATCCATAGCCTCATTAAAGTACTCGGTTTTCTTCTTCCGCTTCTTAAGGCACGCCTTCGTGAACTCCTCTATGACCTTCTTGTGGAGCTTGTCCATAAATTCCGATATCTTATTGGGGAAATCCTTCTTGCCGATTATGGATGAATAATCGGCATCCTCTGCATAGAGCATCTTCCCGTCTAAAAATACTCTCGATATAACCTTCGTCTTCCTCTTTGAAACTTCTTCCGTCTGCACAATATATGTGGCATTATCAATAGTTAACTTACTGATAAATGAAGGCAGAGAAACTCTGATATATTCATTTTGGCTTGAGTTCATAATTACATGATAGCATATATTTGGGAATATGCAGCCATGATATATTCAGACTAAAACCTATGCGGATATTAGAAAAATTTTATAAAGATTACAGAAATGATTTTTCAATTTCATCACTTACCGCTCTTAAGATTCTCAACCATGAGATCAGCTATAGCTTTTGTAAAAGCCGCGGGGTCTTTAGGTTTTGAGCCCTCAAGCAAAAGCGCCTGATCATAAAGAAGATCAGCATATTTCTCCAAGACAATGCTCTTTCTCTCTTTTTCAAAAACAGCGTTCATAGCTTCAAAAAGCGGGTGCGATGGATTTATCTCAAGAATCCTTTTGCTGTCAGGAACGCTCTGTCCCATCGCCTTCATAAGTTTCTCCATCTGAGGGTCCATGTCCCCCTCATCAGCCACAAGACAGCAAGCAGAGTCCTTAAGCCTTCCTGAAAGCCTCACATCCTTCACTTCTTCTTTAAGATGATCCTTGATAAGTTCAATGAGCAACTTATATTTTTTCCCGGATTCTTCTTTCTCTGTCTTCTCCTTATTGTCAAGGCTTATATCGCCCTTAATAACAGACTTTAACTTTTTCCCCTTATATTCAAATCCGCCCATTATGAAATCATCTATATCATCCAGCATAATGAGGACTTCATAACCCTTATCGTTGAATGCCTCAAGATAAGGCGACCTTATCACTTCACTCCTCGATGAGCCTGTTATATAGTAAATATCCTCCTGCCCTTCCTTCATTCCATCGAGATAATCATTGAGAGTCCTGAGTTTGCCATCTTCTGTCTTTGTTGACTCAAAAAGAAGCAGATCGGCAATGCTCTCTCTTCTTGAAAAATCAAAATGAAGGCCCTCTTTCAGAACCCTGCCGAATTCTTTATAAAATTTCAGATATTTCTCATATTCATCCTTCTTCAATTCACCAAGTGTATCAAGCACCTTTTTTGTAATGCTGTTCTTAATGATCTCAACCTTCCTATTATTCTGAAGTATCTCTCTTGAGACATTTAAGGGCAGATCAGATGAATCCACTATGCCTCTAACAAACCTGAGATACGGCTGTATTAACTCCTCACAATGATCCATGATCTTGACCCTTTTAACATATAGCGCGGGCCCGATCTTGTACTCTTTATAGAAGATGTCAAAAGGCCTTACAGACGGAATATATAAAAGAGAAACGAATTCCGAAGTGCCTTCAGCCTTATAATGAATTATCTTTGCGGGGTCTGAAAAGTCATGAGAGATATGTTTATAAAATTCATTATATTCGGTTTCGGTAATATCAGATTTATTCTTTACCCATATCGCCTTACCTGAATTCAGGGTCTCTTCTTCAGTAACCTTAACCTTTTCGCCTTTCTTTATACTGCTCTCCTTCTCGTGCTCCACATCCATGACAACAGGATGTTCTATGAAATCCGAATACCTCTTAACTACATCCTTTATTTCCCACTCCTTGAGGTACATCTTTTCATCTTCTCTCAGGTGCAGAATAACATCAGTCCCTTTGCCCTCCTTCTCCACCTCTTCAACAGTAAAAGAACCTTCGCCGCCGGATTCCCACTTAACGCCTTTCTTATTCCCTGTTCCGGCTTTTCTTGTAATAACAGTTACCTTGTCCGCAACCATGAAGGAAGAGTAGAATCCAACGCCGAACTGTCCTATCAATTCCGGATTATCCTTTGCCGTTTTGTCATGCAGCATACTGATAAACTCCTTCGTGCCCGAGCGCGCAATAGTGCCGAGTTCCTGTACTGCTTCATCATGAGTCATGCCTATGCCGTTGTCGCTTACTGTCAGCGTACCGGAATTATTATCAGCAATAATTCTTATCTTCCAATCCTTCTCACCCTCGAGAATATTGTTGTTTGTCAATGACTCATAGCGCGCCTTGTCAATCGCGTCAGAGGCATTGGATATAAGCTCCCTCAGAAATATCTCCTTGTGAGAATACAGAGAGTGGATCATCAGATCCAGCAGTTGTTTTACTTCTGTCTTAAATTCCATCTTTTCCATATTCAGAACTCGTTACCTCTCTTTCAAGATACGCCTTGATTCTTATTTTGCTTCTACAATATTAATCTTCATCTCCACTCTTTCAAGAGGGTTGTCTCTCTTGTCTCTTTTCTCATTAACTATCTTATCAACCACATCCATCCCGGAAACAACCTCGCCAAAAACCGTATACTGCCTGTCAAGAAAGGTTGAATCTGAAACGCAGATGAAAAACTGTGAGCCTGCGCTGTCCGGGTCTGCGGACCTTGCCATTGAGAGTATTCCCCTTTTATGGGATTTCTCATTAAACTCCGCTTTAATGGTATATCCGGCACTGCCCATGCCGTGCTTTGATCTGTCTTCACTCTTTGAATTCGGGTCTCCTCCCTGGATCATAAAGCCAGGGATCACGCGGTGAAAAGTGGTTCCGTTATAAACCCCTTTTTTGGCAAGATCAATAAAATTATTCGCGTGATTAGGCGCAACATCCGGGAAAAACCTGAGCTCTATATTCCCAAATTTTGTCTCAATAACAGCCTTTGTTTCAGACATCTTCTTAATCTCCTCTTTAGTGAATTTTTTAGATACCGGCTCTGCGTGAGCAGAAGCAACGAACAGCGCTATTAAAAACAGCGAAAAACATACTCTGATAAATCTCATAAGCCCTCCATACATTATGCATTTTTTTGACAGGATAAACAGATAGACACTTGTTCCTGCTGAAGTTTCTTACATACTTGGATATAAGATGGTATTTATTTTGCCATATATGCGGCAGAATTTTCCATAGAAATATCTCTTTCTAAATTGCTTTCAAGCAATTTGCTGTGAGATAATGTACGATGATATTCAATCCCGCATCTTTTAAGAAACCAAGTAGATACATCGGCAATGAGGTGAATATTATCCGCAAAGAGGGCGATATAAAGATCGCTCTTTGCTTCCCTGACACCTATGAGATCGGAATGTCCCACATCGGTCTTAAGATCCTCTACTCAATAATCAACAACATTCCGTATGCCTCAGCAGAAAGGGTCTTTGCCCCATGG
>JBFLVX010000164.1:0-4233 GCA_040758255.1 Nitrospirota bacterium | reverse complement strand
ATCAAATATAATTTGTATAATTTGCCGCAATAAAAAAAACCCCCCGCGACCGGGGGCAGGCTTTTGAGCGGAGAGTCAAGGGCCTTTAATGGTGTCTCAATAGATTCCCGGACGATTAGAGAAGATGATATTTTCTTTGCGCTGAGAGGCGAGAGGTTTAACGGGCATGACTTTCTCAATGACGCGCTATCAAGGGCCGGCGGCGCGGTTATTGATTCATTTCCCAGAGCTCTGCCTGCTAACAAGACTATCATTCAGGTGAAGGATACGCTCAGGGCTTTGCAGGATCTTGCGCACTACAGGAGGACGAGGCTCAACATACCGGTGGTGGCGATAACAGGGAGCAATGGAAAGACAACAACAAAGGAGATGACCCATTCGATCCTTAGCAGGAGGTTCAACGCCTTTAAGAACAAGGGCAACCTGAACAACCACATCGGCCTCCCTCTGAGCCTTGCGGGGGTTGCATCCGATGTCGAGGTGATCGTACTTGAGCTTGGTATGAATGCGCAGGGTGAGATAAAGAGGCTATGCGAGATAGCCCTGCCGAGCCACGGAATAATTACGAACATAGGCTCAGCGCATATCGGCATGCTTGGCAGCCGTTACGCAATAAGGGACGCAAAGCTTGAGATACTCAACGGACTCTCCACAGTTGTACTGAACGGCGATGATGACTTTCTTATGGAGGGCGTGAGGGATTTCGGAGGGGAGATAATCACATTCTCCATAAACAACGATTCTCACGTGATGGCAAAGGATATTCATTCTACGGATAAAGGGAACAGCTTCACCCTGTCATTCAGGGATGGCGCTGACGTGCCTGTAAGCCTGAACATCCGCGGACTCTTTAATGTCTACAACGCGCTCGCTGCTTCCGCGATCTGCTTTTCGCTCGGCGTAGCGGCAGAAGATATAAAGTCCGCGCTTGAGGCTTATACAGCCTTCCCGATGAGGTTTGAGGTAATAGAGAAGAACGGTATAACAGTGATAAATGATTCCTACAACGCCAATCCCGCGTCAATAAAAGAGGCGTTAAGAGAGCTATCCATTTTTAGTAAAGGAAGGGCGGTGGCTGTGCTTGGCGATATGTTTGAGCTTGGGGAATTCTCTGAAGATGAGCACAGAAACATCGGCAGGACAGCCTGCGAATTAGGGATCGGCGTGCTCGTAGCTGTTGGCGAGATGATGAGCCTGGCTGCAGAGGAGATTCATATAAAGAAAGAGAAGAAGCCTCTGGTTTTTACATTTAAAAATGCTGATGAAGCCGGAAAAAATATCAAAGATATTCTAAAGCACGGAGATACGGTATTGATAAAGGGCTCGCGCTCAATGGGCATGGAAAGAATCCTGGAGGGGATAACAGATGCTCTATAAGCTCCTCTTTTCTCTCTATGACGTCTATTCGCCTTTTAATATCTTCAGGTATATAACCTTCAGGACAGCTTTGAGCGTTGTTACCGCCCTGATAATAACTTTCATAATGGCGCCCTGGCTTATAGAGAGGCTCAAGAAGCGGAGCCTCACCCAGCAGGTGAGGGATGACGGGCCTAAGACCCATCTTGCAAAGACGGGAACGCCGACAATGGGCGGCATCATGATTATCACCTCCATAGTGCTGAGCGTTCTCATGTGGGGAGACCTGAGCAATAAGTATATTGTGATAATGCTCACAGCGATAATCGGCTTCGGCCTGATAGGGCTTGCTGATGACTACCTTAAGAGCGAGAGGAAGGACTCAAAGGGTCTGAAGGCGCGTTATAAGTTCGGCCTTCAGATCATACTCGCCCTCATTGTGGGGCTTTTATTCTATAACGACCCTAAAGACCAATATGCCGCGATGCTGAATATCCCATTTTTTAAGAAGTGGCTTATAGATATGGGCTGGTTCTACATACCCTTCTCGATCCTCGTGATTGTCGGTTCATCGAACGCGGTGAATCTGACAGACGGCATAGACGGCCTTGCCATAGGCCTTGTGGGCATTGCAACGCTTGCCAATGGAGCGCTCGTTTACATATCAGGCCATTCAGGCTTTGCCAATTATCTGAGCGTGCTCTATCTGCCCGGCACGGGAGAGCTCACTGTATTCTGCGGAGCTATGTTCGGCGCGGCGCTTGGATTTCTCTGGTATAACAGTTACCCTGCAGAGATATTTATGGGAGATGTCGGCTCCCTGGGTCTTGGAGGCGCGCTTGGAACGCTTGCTGTGATAACAAAACATGAGGTGGTTCTGGCTGTTGTAGGCGGGATATTTGTGATAGAGACTTGTTCGGTGATAATTCAGGTGGCGTCATTCAAGCTTACGGGCAAAAGGGTCTTTAAAATGGCGCCCCTTCACCACCACTTTGAGGTAAAAGGATGGCCTGAGCCGAAGGTTATAGTGAGGTTCTGGATAGCAGGGATAATCCTCGCCCTGTTGAGCCTGATGACTTTCAAGATAAGATAAATGACGGTTCAAACAATACACGCAATGGAGATAAAGAAAGAATTCAAAAACATGAAGGTCCTTGTTGCAGGGCTTGCGAGGAGCGGCACCGGAGCAGCGAACCTCCTTTCCATGCTTGGGGCGAATGTCACTATCACAGACAAAAAATCAGGAAGCTCTCTCAAGGCGGATATAGACAGGCTTGATCCGTCTATAAAGGTGATAACCGGCGAGAACCTGGAACACCTCTTTACAGAAGCTGACCTGATAGTGGTGAGTCCGGGCATCCCGCTCAGTATTCGTCCTATCGTAAAGGCAAGGGAACATGGGGTTCCTGTAATCGGTGAGCTTGAGCTTGCCTACAGGGTCATTAAGGAGGGTCTATTACCCATGACCTATGACCCATCACCCGTTTTCATAGGCATCACCGGTACAAACGGCAAGTCAACCGTAACGACTCTCGTAAACCTTATGCTGAGCAGATCAGGATTCAGGACACTATTGGGAGGCAACATAGGCAATGCATTAACAGAAGAGTTGTTCAAGCTGATCTCTAAAGGAGAGGGACTCAGTATTGAATATATTGTTGCCGAGATATCCAGCTTCCAGCTTGAGTCAATAGGGGAGTTCAGGCCGAAGGCCGCGGCTATTCTCAATATAACACCTGACCATCTTGACAGGTATAAGAGTATTGAAGAGTACATTGATGCCAAGTTGAGGGTATTGGAAAATCAGCAGGCAGATGACTTCCTGATATTGAATGCCGATGACTCAGTTTTAATGGAAGCGGCAAATAAGAAACTGGAGATTAAGAGCGTAAATCCTAAGACTATCTTCTTCAGCCGCAAGAGAGAAGTTGAAGGGATATATTTTAAGGACGGGATGATTTATGCCAATTCCTCCTGCTTTCCGTTTCCAACCTCACATCTTCCTCTTCTGTCTCAGGATGAGCTGAGGATTAAGGGCATCCATAATCTTGAAAATGCAATGGCAGCCTCTGCTATTGCTTTGGCTTCAGGGTGCTCTTATGAAGCTGTTGCGGATGTGCTTATGGATTTTTCGGGTCTTGAGCACAGAATGGAACTTGTTGAGGAGCTTAACGGGATAAGATTTATAAATGACTCAAAAGGCACAAATGTAGGCGCTGTAGTAAAATCTCTTGAAAGTTTTGACAGGGTTGTCCTGATCATGGGAGGACTGGACAAGGGAGGCGACTTTAAAGCTTTGCGCGGTCTGATAGCCGCTAAGGTCAGGGTACTGATACTTCTTGGCGAGGCAAAGGAGAAGATCGCCTCAGCGCTTGGAGATATTACGGCAACGCTTTTCGTCCATGACTTAAAAGAGGCTGTAAGCGTTTCATTGTCAAAGGCGAAGGAAGGGGATGTGGTCCTTCTCTCTCCTGGCTGCGCGAGTTTTGATATGTTTGCTGACTTTGAAGACAGAGGGCGGAAATTTAAGGAAGCGGTGAGAGAAGCAGTTAAGGATAAAAGAAGTAGACAGTAGTAAGTAGTCAGAAGCAAGGAGGCAGAGAAAGGGCTAAATGGGGATATTCGATATTAATAAGGCTCGCGGCATATACATACCGGTGCTGGCGCTCGTTGCCATAGGTATTGTGATGGTCTACAGCTCAACCGCTCTTATGTCAACGAAGGAGTTCGGTTCGAGTTTTCATTATTTTCAGAATCACCTCTTTACCGTCTCTCTCGGGCTTGCGGCGATGCTCCTGCTGTCGCAGATAAATTATCTGAAGCTGAGGCCTCTTGCCATAGCCCTTCTGATATTAGGGCTGATACTGCTCGTGCTTG
>JBFLVX010000163.1:0-4241 GCA_040758255.1 Nitrospirota bacterium | reverse complement strand
GTGTTAAATTGAGCGTGCTTTGTGACGAGAATATGAGAGAGAAATTAATAGAGATAATCTTAAAAGAAACAACGAGTATAGGCGTCAGGTTTTATCGTGCAGAACGTAAGACACTTCATCGGGAGATTAAGTCGGTCAATACAAAATACGGAAATATCAATGTTAAGGTTTCGTATGCAGGTAAGGAAATAAAGAAGTCTTCTACCGAATATGAGGATTGCAAACAGGCTGCAAAGAAATTCAATGTTCCTCTTTTGGAGGTTATGAAAGAAGCTGCTTCTTCAGGTAAAAGCCGGAGATAATTACCTAATAAAACTAAAATCTTGACAGCAAATCTCCTTTGCCTTTAGCTCACAGCAGTCATTTCCGTCTTTTCTCCTCATTGCCTGCAATATCACGATATATGAGCTCATCTGTTTCCAGATCATACTCAGGGATTCTCGGATCATCCCAGTGGTTCAGGAAATACTGGTAAAAGATGGTATAAAGGCTTCCGGGATTCTGGTTGTGAAGAAAGACATATTCAGGCATGACCCTCACATCAAGCCCAGCATGATAGTGGTTCACCCATATGTAGTCTCCTGAAAGCGCCATCTTAAGGAAAGGCACGTCATGGTAAAGTTTTAGCCTGATATCTTTCTGCACAGCCTTCAGTTCTTTTAAAAAAGCGATACTCCTCCTGATCTGCTCCCTGAATTTCTCAATAGTGATCTCAGGATCAAGGATGCTCTTTACACGCGTAGCTGCTCCCTCACTTAACGGATTGAGGAGCATGATCTTAGCCTTTCGGCAGTTCTTTATGACCGAATGAAGTTCGCCCTGCGGCTGAGCAAAGGTCCTGAAGCCGGTTGATCCGATGACCATAACATCTCGTGCTATGCCCTGAGTCTCCTTCAGTTTTCTGCTTCTCCTCCGCGCAAAGATGCTTCGGGAAGAAGACGCAAATGACAGACCCGCGTTCCTTGCGATCCGCGCAAGCCGCCTGTCCCTCCAGACCCATCCGCTATAATTTAAGGAAAGAATCAGCAGGACTGCCAAGGCTATTTCAGAGGCAAGAAGAAATATCTTCTCGTTTCCTATAAGCTCCAAGTACGCATGAAACTGGCGTGACAGAAAACTTACGGTATATGGTATTGAAAGGGCAATGCCTGCGCTAATGGCAATGATCGCAACATGGTAGAGAATATGCGCAGGCACTTTTATATAATCTTTTATATTTCGCGTTCTGAACATAAATTCCTCCGTTCATGACGTTTACTCTTTCTTCTCTGACGGCGACTCCCCGCTAATCGTTACAAAGATAGACGCGCCTTTGCGGAAGACCAAGAGAAGCACATTTTCATCAGGCTTTATCTGAGTCGCTATCTTCTCGTAATCCGCTATGCTTCCCGTAGCCTTTCTGTTTATTTCAAGGATAACATCACCGGGTATGAGTTTTGTCTCGGCAGGGCTTTCTTCTTCTATGCCGGAAATGACAACCCCCCTGATCTTCTCAGGCAGGTTCAGTTGTTTGCGTATCTCCGGAGTTATATTCTGAACCGTTACGCCTCTTAAGGCATTATTGACAACAGCCCCTTCTTTCTGTGGAGCCTCCTGCGCAAGCTCCGCAATCGTGAGCGTGAGCGTTTTGGCTTCGCCTTCTCTTATCACCTTTATCTTCACGACTTCGCCCGGAGGCGTCTTTGCAACCGCGTTCCTGAGATTATGCGGATCGGATACCTTCTCCCCGTTAAATTCAACGATCACATCTCCGCGTATAATGCCGGCCTTCTCAGCCGGTCCGCCTTCCATAACATCAGCTACGAGAGAACCCTCCTCGCTCTTAAGATTAAACTGCGAAGCAAGCTCAGGTGTTATAGGCTGTATTGAGACGCCGAGCCAGCCTCTGATGACCTTGCCTTTGGTGATGAGGCTTTCCATTACCATATTTGCCATGCTGCTCGGGATAGCAAAACCTATCCCCTGATATCCGCCGCTGGTGCTGAATATGGCCGTGTTCAGTCCGACCAGTTCTCCCTTTGCGTTGACCAGCGCTCCGCCGGAGTTTCCGGGATTAATGGCGGCATCTGTCTGGATGAAGTCTACATAATCGGCTATACCCATATTAACCCTCTCCACAGCGCTCACAATGCCCATGGTGACGGTCTGGTTCAATCCAAAAGGGTTGCCTATCGCAAGGACTATCTCGCCGACCTTCAGCTTGTCTGAATCTCCCCATGCAATATGCGGGAGATCCTTAGCCTCTATTTTTATTACCGCTATGTCAGTCTTAGGGTCGGAACCGATGACCTTGCCTTTGAATTCCTTTTTATCCGACAAGAGAACGGTTATCTCATCGGCATCTTTTACCACGTGGTTGTTTGTTAAGATATATCCGTCGGAAGAGACGATTACGCCCGAACCAAGACTCGCTGTTTTGCGTTCCTTTGGTATTTTCTGATTATCGAGCCTGTCGCCGAAGAATTTTCTGAACATGGGGTCGTCGAGATACGGCGCAAAGGGATTCTCAGCTATCTTCTGAGTTCGTGTTGTTGAGACGTTGACGATGGCGGGCTTGACAGCTTCGGCAACTTCTGCCATAGCCTTGCCGGTCTTCGTGAGGAAGTTTACAGACTCCTCGGAAATGCCGGACGCCTCCGCGTTCATATTAAACTGCACAAGCAAGACTGATGATAAGATTAAAAGCAGTAAAAATTTCTTAATATGCATCTTCTTCTCCTTTACACATAAATATTGGTTATGGTTATTATCATTATATTTCCTGCGCGATTGAGAGTCAACAAAATCATCCAGCAAGACTTTTTACGGGCATTAATTTTAAAATATTACATTCTCATCTTCGAGAATGTAAACCGTTATTAAAATACTTGATAAATATGAAGAAGTTATGAAATTGAAGAAGCTTAGGATATCGCTTGCACAGATAAACCCGATTGTCGGGGATCTCTCAGGCAACACCAAGAAGATAATCTCCTACATAAAAAGAGCAGTAAAACTTAAGGCAGACATTGTGGCTTTTCCTGAGCTTGCTGTAACAGGATACCCGCCTGAAGACCTCCTGTTGAAGCCCCAGTTTGTACGAGCGAATATTGAAGCATTGCATGATATAATTGCAGCTTCCGGGGCGATTACTGTAATAACAGGTTTTGTTGACAGCAATAATGGCCTGTTTAATGCGGCAGCAATAATATCCAACAGAAGGCTCATTGATATATACCACAAAAAGTATCTCCCCAACTATGGTGTTTTTGATGAATACCGTTACTTTAAACCCGGCAGCAGATACCCTGTTTACTCTCTTGGAGGTTTAAAGTTTGGCGTTAATATCTGCGAGGATATCTGGCATGAAAAGGGGCCTGCAAGAGTTCAGGCATTGGCAGGCACGGGGTTGATCATCAATATCAACGCATCTCCATACCATATGGGCAAAGCGGCTTTCAGGGAGGATACGATCCTGAAGCGATTTGCGGAGTGCGGTGTCCCGATCGCTTATCTGAATATGGTCGGGGGGCAGGATGAGCTTGTCTTTGACGGCGGAAGTTTTATTCTCGATGGAAAAGGCGGCATCATGGCGAGAGGAAGGCAATTTAAAGAAGAGCTTATAACGGTGGATATAGAATTATCGGGACACAGGAAAAACGAGTTGTCTTCAGGGGATAAAAGAGAATTAAGAAAAATAGTATCAAAGGGTGAATCAATTGATGAGATAAGGGTACCCTCGATTTCATTTAAAGGGCAGCGGCCGGAAATTAAGGTGAAGAAGCGTATCAGGATGCCGGCTATTGAGAAGGTTTACAACGCGCTCCTGCTTGGGACTAAGGATTATGTGTGGAAGAACGGATTTCAGGGAGTGGTCATAGGAATGAGCGGAGGCGTTGACTCAGCGCTGGTTGCGACAATCGCTGTTGACGCTATAGGCAAGGAGAGCGTGCATGGTATATTCATGCCTTCCGCTTTTACATCTGCTGAAAGTTATGAGGATGCATCCGGCCATGCCGGGAATCTCGGGATAAAGATGATAACTATCCCGATTGATAATATTTATAGAACTTATCTGGAGACCTTGTCAAAGAATTTTGCAGGCACGAAAGAAGATGTCACGGAGGAGAACCTTCAGGCAAGGATAAGAGGCAATATACTGATGGCATTCTCAAACAAGTTTGGATGGCTTGTGCTTACAACAGGGAATAAATCAGAGATGAGCGTTGGGTATGCAACTTTATACGGAGACATGGCCGGAG
>JBFLVX010000162.1:0-4249 GCA_040758255.1 Nitrospirota bacterium | reverse complement strand
AGGGCAGCCTTATCTCTTCAGGGAGGGCATTAACATCAATAATTTTGCTGTCACAAAGGAGAACCATTCTTTCGATGATGTTTTCAAGCTCCCTCACATTCCCCTTCCATTTATAATCTGAGAGCATGGCAACAGCCTCTTGCGAGAACCGCTTTTTGCCTCCTGAAAATCTTTGCAGGAAGTGTTCTACTAATAGAGGGATATCGCTCCGACGCTCTCTTAAAGGAGGAACTTTCAGCGAAAGGACATTCAGTCTGAAATAGAGATCTTCACGGAATCTTTTTTCATCTACAAGAGCCTTTATATCACTGTTTGTTGCGGATATCAATCTGACATCCACTTTTATATCTGAAACGCCGCCGACTCTGCGGAATGTCATGTCCTCTATGACCCTGAGTATCTTTGCCTGCAGGTTCATAGGCATATCCCCTATCTCATCCATAAAGATGGTTCCCCCGTCTGCAAGCTCAAACAGTCCCTGCTTGTTAGCTCCGGCTCCTGTGAAAGCGCCCTTCATATAGCCGAAAAGCTCGCTCTCAAGAAGGGTCTCCGGAATAGCCGCGCAATTTACTGCGACAAAATGATTGTTTGCCCTCTGGCTCAGATTGTGTATTGCCTTTGCAACGAGTTCCTTGCCTGTGCCGCTTTCGCCTGTAATAAGCACATTGGCATTGCTCGACGCTATTTTGGATATTAACGAGAAAAGATCGCGCATGGCAGAGCTTTTTCCTATAATATTATCCAGTGAAGGCGCCTTGACCTGTTCTTTTAGAAGATAAACCTCTTTTTGAAGCTCCTGTTTTTCAAGTGCGTTTTTGACAATAAGCCTAATGTCATTTATTTTGAAAGGCTTCTGTATATAGTCGAATGCGCCCAATTTCATGGCCTCTACCGCAGATTCGGTTGTCCCATAGGCTGTGATTATTACGACAACTGTTTCAGGTGAGGTCTCTTTTATACTCTTGAGCAGGTCAAAACCGCTGACCTTAGGCATCTTCAGGTCAGTAATGACAAGGTCAAATATATCATTCTTTATAGTATCCAATGCGGACTTGCCGTCCCCGGCAACAGATACAGTATAGCCTTCATCTTTAAGGAAGATGCTGAGCACCTCTCTTATGTTATGCTCATCGTCTACAATAAGGATCTTTGCTTTTGATTTTTTCATTATGTTATATCTTTTTTGGGCATGACTTTTACTGCCTATGCTGAAAAGCTAAGATAAATTATTTGCAGGCAGTTCCACTGAGAATGTTGCTCCTGTTCCCTTGCCGCCGGATTTGACTGTAATCTTGCCGTTGTGTTCCTCTGTTATCCGCTGAGCTATAGAGAGGCCCAGTCCGGTTCCTCTTTCTTTTGTTGTGTAAAATGGATCAAAAATTCTTTCGATATCCTCTTTGCTAAGTCCAATGCCGGTATCATGAAAGATTACGCTTATTTTATCATCCTGCTTATCGGTATAGATATTTATTATACCGTCTTCAGGGATGGCGTTTATGGCATTTATGCCGAGATTCCAAAAGACCTGCCGCAGTTTCTCTGAGTCTCCTGTAATGTTTAATTTACCGGGCAGATTCTCGGATATATTAACATTTTTTCTGTCTGGCTCTGAACTGCGCAAGAGCATTATTACATCCTTTAATGATTGGTGGAGGTCAAATGATGTCTTATTCAGCCGTTGCGGTTTTGCATATAGCAGGAAATCTGTTACGATGTTGTCCAGCCTGTCCATTTCGGACAGGGCTATTTCCATGAGGTGGTCGGCATGCTGACCTGAAAGCTTTTTTTCGCGTAGCATCTCAACAGATGCCTTAAGCGAAGCAAGCGGGTTTCTGAGCTCATGCGCGATTGATGCGGAGAGTTCTCCTATTGATGCCCATTTCATGCTTCTCCTTATCTCTGATTCCATTGCTTTCAGTTCGGTCAGGTCCTGAAAAACGCCTATCTGCCCTATGGGTTCTCCCGAGCTGTTGCGCAGTATGGAGAATCTTATTCCTATTATGATTTTTTCTCCGTTGCGATATATCTCCCCCTCTCTTCTTTCAAATTCTGTTTCTATTTTTGCAAGAAAGGGAAATATCTCCTCGGGTGCCTTCCCTGCAACCTCTTCATAAGTATATTGAGTTATTTTCTGGGCGGATGTATTAAATGTGATAATCCTTCTCTCCATATTTATCGTTAGAACACCGCTCGGCATGCTCTCAACCATATCCCTGCTGAATGTTTGCAGGTCGTTTACAACTATGTTTTTCTCCTCAAGACTCTTTGCCGTTTTACGCAGTCTTTCAGAAAGAGAGCCGCTTAAAAAAGCTATAAGGTAAAAGGCGGTGATATTGGCGAATATATTGTAAAAATACTCTTTAGCAGTACCCCCGAAATTAGCAGCAATTGGAATGATCTCAAAGAACTGAAGTCCTATAAGCGTGCCGTAAAGCATGCTGCAGAGTGTTGCGATAATAAAGCAGGCATTGCGATGCAGAAGGATGCTGGCGGCAACTATGGTTAAGGGAAAAAGAAAGGCAAATCCGCTTGCAATGCCTCCTGTCACGTAGAGTAACACAGCCTCGGCAATGATATCGTTTATAATCTGAATATATACAAAGACAGTATAACCTGATGCGCTTTTTACCCATCGCAACGCAATGATATAGGTTATCGTCAACATATAAAGAGAGGCTATGAGAAAAGAGAATCCGGCAGGATAGACGGTTGTCCCGTAATTGATTCTGAAGATGTAAAAAGAGCCCAGCAGAATTGTGACTACAAGCGTCCTGAAGAGTATAAATCCCTTCAGTCTTTTAATCATGATTTCTTGCATATTCTATGGCGTGCATGGAAGAAGGAAGCCCCCCTTATTAAGGGGGGCCAAAACCAATGCTCTTCTTTATCAAGCAGAGTTACTTAATAAGCGTAATGAGCTTGAATATAGGCATATACATGGCAATTACTATAAATCCGATGGTAACCCCAAGGAAGATCATAAGTAAAGGCTCCATCATTGCGGTAAGGTTGTTGGTTGCATCGTCAACCTCATCATCGTAAAAGTCCGCTATCTTGTTAAGCATGTTGTCCACTGCGCCAGTTGTCTCGCCGACAGCGATCATTTGTGTGACCATCGGAGGGAAGACCTTTGACGCAGACAAAGGCTCTGCAATGGTCTTGCCTTCGGAAACCCCTTTTCTCACTTCTATGACCGCTTCTTCAATGATAAGATTGCCGGCTGTTTTGGCGGTTATGGCGAGGCCGTCAAGTATCGGGACACCGCTGCTTATGAGCGTGCCGAGGGTTCTGGTGAACTTTGCAATCGCTACCTTTCTGACAAGAATTCCAACAACAGGGGTTCTAAGAGCTATGGAGTCAGTGACTTTCCTCCCTTTATACGTCTTTCTTGTTTGAATTATGAAGATTATGAAGCCTACTATGGCGCCGAGAACTATCACCCCTCCGATACCTGAAAGAAAACCACTCAATGCAATAATAATCCTTGTAGGAAGGGGCAGAATTCCCCCGTATGCAGAGAACATCTTTGCAAAGGTAGGTATTACAAAGACCAAAATTACACCTATAACAATAACGGCAACCGATATGATGACAGCAGGATAAATCATTGCTCCCTTGACCTTCCTTTTTAGCTTCATCGCTTTTTCAATGTAATCGGCAAGCCGTGCAAGTATAATATCGAGTGTGCCGCCTGATTCACCGGCTGCCACCATGTTTGTATAGAGTTCAGAAAATATCCTTGGATGTTTTCTCAGGGCATCTGCATAGGTTGAGCCGCCTTCAACATCTACTTTTATCTCGCTGGCTGCCTTTGCAAGGTTTTTATTTTCGGTCTGCTGCGATAGGATATCCAATGCCTGCACAAGAGGCAATCCGGCATCTATCATGGTGGAGAACTGTTTTGAAAATATGACGAGGTCTTTGTCTTTTACCCCTCCGCCGAACGGGAGTTTAAAGCTGGTCTTTACTTTTTCCCTGACAACTGTCGGGGTGATGCGCTCTTTTCTTAAGTGCGCCAGCACTTCTTCTCTGGTATTGGCTGTAAATTCTCCTTTAAGGACTTCTCCTCTTGTGTTTCTCCCGGCCCATTGAAATATTATAGGCATTTTATCTTCCTTTCTTTAGTTGATCGGATCTCTGCACCATACTGATAAATTCATCGGGAATAGGCGACTTGGAGAGCGCCATTTCATAAGTTATATCACCCTTTTCATATAAATGCAACAGGGACTGATTCATAGTCTGCATC
>JBFLVX010000161.1:0-4308 GCA_040758255.1 Nitrospirota bacterium | reverse complement strand
ATTCTCTTTTGTCCTTGCAGTCGCGGCATTAAAAGCCGGTCTTATCACAGAAGGAACCTATCAATACTTTCTATCAACCGCGATAATAACCATGCTTCTGACCCCTATATTTCTATACATATCCCCGCAAGTCTCAATATGGATAACATCACGCAAATTGCTCGCAAGGCTTCAGGAAACGAAGGCATCTGCGGAGATGTCAAAGGCCGGGGATAGAAAGAACGACCACGTCATCATTATCGGATTTGGAATTAACGGCAGAAATCTTGCTCTGGTGCTCAAGGATCTTGAAGTGCCTTATGTCGTTCTTGAGATGAACAGCCGGACAGTCTCCAAGTGGCGCGGCGAAGGGGAACCGATCTTTTACGGAGACGGGACGAGTCAGGAGATTTTGCAGAAACTTGGCATAAAGAGGGCAAAGGCTGTTGTTGTCTCCATCTCCGATCCTGCTGCCGCAAGAAAGATTGTTATGACCGCGCGCAAGGCAAATCCCGGGGTCTATCTTGCTGTTAAGACGGGATATCTTGCAGAAGTTCAAGACCTCTTGTCTATAGGAGCCGATGAGGTCATACCGGCAGAATTTGAGACATCCATCCAGCTCTTCTCAAGGGTGCTTCAATTTTATCACATGCCCGGCGCGCTTATTGAGAAGTATGCAAGGAAGTTCAGAAAAGACCATTACCGGCTCTTTGTCAAAGGCGAGACCCCGAAGAGGCTTTTCCATGACACAATCGCTGTCATGCCTGATGTTGATTACGAGAGCCACATTGTTGAAAAGGACTCCCCTTCAGTGGGCAGCTCTATTAAGGAACTCGACATACAGCAAAAGACAGGCGCGCATGTGATAGCGGTAAAGAGAGGAGGAGAGACCATCAAGGGGCTGCTTGCGGATTTAATATTCCAGGAGGGAGATATAGTCTTTCTTATAGGAGACAAGTCCTCTCTGGAAAACGCCTGCAGGTTATTCTTTAAATGCAAACCATAAGCTGTGCTGTAATCAAAATACTATACGATCTTTATTCAAGAAGAGTCAGCAACTTATCGTAAGATATGATCTTAATCTTAAGCTCCTCTGCCTTCTTCAGTTTCGACCCCGCCTCTTCTCCGGCGACGAGATAGTCAGTCTTTTTCGAGACGGAACCGGACGCATGTCCCCCAGCACTTTCAATAAGCTCTTCAACTTCATTGCGCGGACTGGGGAGGGTGCCAGTTATCACAAAGGTTAAACCCTCAAGAGGACGCCTCCCGGTTTTGCCGCTGTCAAAATCAGGATTAGAAATCTTAAGGCCGTAAGATTTCAGCGACTCAAGTGTGCGGAGGTTTTCAGGATTATTGAAGAAGCGCGAGATTGATTCCGCGAGCTTCTCCCCCATCTGTTTTATGTCCGATATCCTCTCAGGCTTTACATGATACAGGTCTTCAAGATTTTTAAAATTTCTTGCAAGGAGCTTCGCGGCATATTCTCCGACGTGGATGATGCCTAATGAATAAAGAAACCGTGCGAGCGTGGTCTGCTTGCTCTTTTTGATCGCGTCAATGAGATTCTGCGCTGACTTCTCCGCAAAGCGCGGAAGCTGAAGCAGGTCTGCTTTCTTTAATTTATAGATATCAACGAGATGCTCTATCAGCCGTTTTGAATAAAGGAGTTCAACATTCTTTTCGCCGAGCCCTTCAATGTCCATTGCAGCCCTTGATACATAATGCCCGATGCGCTGCTGCACCTGCGCCGTGCAATTCAGCCCTATACAGCGGAACGCGACCCCACCTTCATCCCTTTCAACGGCTGACCCGCAAACAGGGCACTTCTCAGGCGGATTGAAAAGCATCTCTTTACCTGTCCGCTTCTCCTTTAATACTTCAACAACATGAGGAATGACATCGCCGGCGCGTTCAACGACAACCGTGTCGCCTACTCGTATATCTTTTCTCACAATCTCATCCCAGTTATGGAGCGTGGAGCGCGAAACAGTGACCCCGCCTATCCTGATAGGCTCAAGAGATGCAACAGGAGTTACAGTTCCCGTCCTTCCCACGCTTGCGATTATCTCGTTTATTTTAGTGATGCCCTGATGCGCGGGGAATTTGTATGCTGTCGCCCATCTCGGCTCTCTTGTCTTAATGCCGAGCGCCTTCTGCAATTCAAAATCATTGACCTTTATTACCGCACCGTCAGCCTCAAAAGGAAAAGAGTTTCTCTTCTGCTCTATCTCTTTAATGACATCAATTGCTTCGTCAATTCCTCTGACGAGTTTAATAAGTTTGGGGACGGGGAATCTTGCCTTCTTAAGCCATGTGATGAATTCCCACTGGCTTTTGAAATTAACCCCTTTTGCAAAACCTATTCCGTAGCACGCGAGATGAAGCCTCCTCTTTGCGGTGATGGTTGAATCAAGCTGTCTTATGGAGCCCGCGGCAGCGTTTCTCGGATTGGCAAATGGCGGCTCACCAGCCTCTTCCCTCTCCCTGTTCAGCGCCTCAAATTCCCTGATGTCCATATATACTTCCCCTCGAATATCTATCTCTTCAGGAGCATCAACTTCTTCTATCTTCAGAGGCACGGCCTTTATGGTCTTGATATTAACAGTAACGTCTTCGCCCTCAAAACCATCGCCCCTTGTGGATGCTTTGTGCAAAACCCCGTTTCTGTAAGTAAGCTCCATTGCGAGGCCGTCATATTTCGGCTCAACAGTGTATTCGATCTCGTTATTCGATTTCAGAAATCTCTTTACCCTCTCATCAAACTCCCTCACCTCATCATGTGAGAATGCGTTATCAAGAGATAGCATCGGCTCTGTGTGTTTTACCTTTGTAAATTTATCAAGCGCCGGGGCACCGACACGCTGGGTCGGGGAGTCAGGCAGAACGTAATGATATTTTTCTTCAAGCTCTTTCAGATGACGATAGGCTTTGTCATATTCTTCATCTGATATTACAGGCGAATCGAGGACATAGTAGCGATAGCAGTGGTAGTTGAGGTCTTTGACGAGTTTATCAATCTCGTGTTTTATACTCTCAGGAGTTGTTGTCATTTCATAACCGGTGGCCGATTAAGCGATTCTCCCTTCCAATAGTTCAATCAAGAGTTTCAGGGCTGCAAGAGCCGCGTTCTCTTTATTCTTTTCTCTTCCGCCTTTTAATCTCAGCTCACGCGAAATTGTTTTTCCTTTTTTGCTTGCTGCTGTGTAAATAAGTCCTTTCTCTTTTCCTTCAAGCACATCAGGGCCGAGATTACCTGTAGCCGCAAGCGCGTAATCCGTTTTCGCTTTCTTCCGTACCTGCTCAGCCATCTCTTTGGCCGTCTCCGCACTGACCACGCCGTATTTTTTGATAGTAACTGGCGATACGCCGAGGATACCCTTCTTTGCCTGCTCCGAATATGATACAATCCCCGCAATGAAGAAGGAGCTTGCTCCCGGAAGGTCTGTGAGTAAACTGCTTATAAGACCGCCTGTGCAGGACTCGGCAACTGAGAGGGTCAAGCACTTATCTATAAACATTTCATGCACATGCCTAACAGTTTTCAGGATATCGGCTCTCATAGGATATGAACCTTATTTCTTATAAAGAGGAAGTAATTCCGGCGGCATATCCCTGAGCGGTTTCATGAGGCTGTCCTTCGCGGATAGGAGGGGATCTTTAACAGGCCAGTCAATGTTAAGTTCCGGGTCTGACCAGAGTATGCCGTAATCATCTCCCTGATGATACAGGTCAGTGCATTTGTATACAAAGTCCGTTGATTCGCTCAGCACGCAGAAACCGTGGGCAAAGCCTTCGGGAATAAATAGCTGCCTGCCGTTCTCAGATGAAAGGTATACGCCTACCCACTTGCCGAATGTAGGAGAGCCCCGGCGTATGTCAAGGGCAACATCATATATCTCTCCGGTTGTCACATAAACCAGCTTCGCCTGCGGATGATTTAGCTGATAGTGGAGCCCCCTCAAAGTCCCCTTGCATGAGCGGGAAAAGTTATCCTGCACAAAGGGCTTGCTTATGCCGATCTCAGCATACTTCTTCTGATGGAAGGTCTCCATAAAGAAACCTCTTGAATCCTTTAATGTCTCAGTCTCAATAATTATTAAGCCCGGCAGGTCTGTTTCAATAAATTTAAGAGGCATTTTCACTCTCCTCAGCTATCTCCATAAGGTATTTGCCGTAATCGTTCTTCATCATATCTGATGCAAGATGTTTAAGCTGCGACTTATTTATGTAGCCGAGGCGGAAGGCTATCTCCTCGATACATGCTATCTTTAATCCCTGCCTCTCCTGAATAACCTGCACATAACTGGAGGCCTGATGGAGCGACTCATG
>JBFLVX010000160.1:0-4341 GCA_040758255.1 Nitrospirota bacterium | reverse complement strand
ATAGTAGAGATCTGGCTCGAAGCACCGAGCGCATACGGGCGTACAGGCCGGGTTTGGCAGAGGCTGGGATGGAGAGCGTGAAACCGCGCCCCGGCGTGAAGAAATCTTTTACATTTATCGCACCGATTACCAATGCCACACCGCCCATTGCATAGCGCAAGGCGGTTGAAAAGCCAACCAGCAAAAAGACATTCAGCCATGCGGCCATGAATGCATAATAGACCGCTCCGCTCACCAGTACAAATGTGCCGGCAACCAGCGCCATACGTTTACGGTCTTGCATATGGACAAGCATGGAGAGCAAAAAGAAGAGCACCCACATGGCGCACGGATTGAAACCGTCAAGCAAACCAATCGCCAAGGTAAAAAGCGGCAGACCGAGTCGGGAGACGCTGAGCGTGCCGAACAGCTTAGTTTCGACTTGCTTAGATTCAGTAATACTCTGCGCGACAAGTGCTTCCAGTGCCGGTCCCGTACTTTCCGCATTCTTGAAGCCGACAAGTACTCTGCCGTCAATGACAAAAGTCGGAACGCCGGGAGGCCACATACCAGCGTTTTTAGAGTACCGTACCAAGTCGTTGCGAGCGTTTATATCATGGTCAACAGAGCGGTAGCTAATTTGTATCTCAGGGTGTTTGTCGGCAAATTGTGGCAGGAATAACTTGGCCTCAGTGCAGTGCGGACAGCCGTCACGTACAAAGACTTCAAGAGTTCTCTTTTCAGCGCCTTCTGCTGTCGCAACCAATGTTACTGTCACCAGCAGAAGAATCAGCACAAGTCGTCGCAGGGTAAAGGTAGTAAGTGAGCGCTGCATTATATATCTTACTTTGTGGGCTTTATTTTTTGTGATTTCTTTTCATAAGGAGGCCAGCAATAGATCCCACCCAAAAACCTACCAAGGCCAGATAAAAGCTCGCAACGTATGGCAATATTTCAACATAGGGATTAAGCTTGTCAGGAGTTCTGCCTACGGCAATTAAGTATAGCCAATAAATACAAACAAGCAAAACCGCACCCACGAGGCCGCCAGTGGACAATCGAATAAATGCCTTTCTTGTTTCTGGAGTTGTTTGTCTGAATTCAGGTGACTTAATTATCTTTAGTGTCAAAATGACTGAGATAATGATTATGGGGATTAGAATGATTGAGCTGTCCATCGCTTTATTATTTTAGTTAAGTCTAACAATATTAATAGTTGGTTTCTTGTTATCATACCAAAAAACAAGGCTTTTGATAAAAAATTTGACAAATTTTTGAGGGCGTGATTATAATTGCTTACTTGTTATCGCCGCAAAAAAGGGGAGATAACAAGTTTTCTTTATTTATGTTGAAACAACTCAAGGAGGATACATGAAGATCGCGTTCGTCTTTCCCGGTCAGGGTTCGCAGTCTGTTGGAATGGGGAAAGACCTTTATGATAATTTTGAAGAGGCAAGGGCAATATACAAAGAAGCATCTGACGCTCTGGGATATGATGTAGCTGAACTCAGTTTTAACGGGCCGAAGGTTGAGCTTAATAAGACCTTCAGAACTCAGCCGTGTCTTTTGACTGCGAGCATGGCATCATTTAAGGCTCTTGAATTGAAAGGAGTTAAGCCGTCATATGTTGCCGGACACAGTCTCGGTGAGTATTCCGCTTTGGCGGCTGCGGGAGTTCTTTCATTTAAAGACGCTGTCAGGCTTACAGAAAAGAGGGGTGAGTTTATGCAGGAGGCTGTGCCTGAGGGTAGGGGGCTGATGGCCGCTATCCTCGGCCTGGAGAGGGAAGAGATTATTAATATCTGTAAATCTTTGGAGAGCGGTTATGCGGCTCCTGCCAACTTCAATTGTCCGGGCCAGATAGTTATTGCAGGCGAAAAGGATGCTGTTGAGGAGGCTATGGAGCTTGCAAAGGAAGCGGGCGCCAAGAGGTCGGTTGCGCTTGCGGTATCTGTTCCGTCTCATTGCAATCTTATGGAGAGCGCTTCAGTTAAGCTCTCGGACTTGCTTAAGAGCGTTGAATTTAAAGCGCCTAACGTTCCTCTTGTAAACAATGCAGATGCGGCATTTTTGAATGATGCTGATACTATTAGGGAATCGCTTGTGCGGCAAATAAAGGAGCCTCTATTATGGGAGGATTCCATCAAGCTTATGGCAGATAATGGAGTAGACATATTCATTGAAGTTGGTCCCGGTAAAATACTTTCAGGACTGATTAAGAGAATATCTGAAGATGTGAAGCTCTTTAATGTCGGTGATAAAGAATCGCTGGATGCAACGATAACCGCACTCGGTCTTTAGCAGATTAGCTTCGTATCTTTTCCTGCCACTCTTTTGCCTTTGCCATCGTATCTGATTCATTAATGGTAGTCGTTCTTCCATTCTCGACAAGGATCTTTCCATTTACCATTACGGTCTCAATGTCAGAAGGTCTCATGCAGTAGGCAATGTGGGAATAAATGTCGTAAATCGGGGTCAGGTGAGGACTGTTGAGGTTCGCAATGACAAGGTCGGCCTTCTTGCCTGCTTTGATAGAGCCTGTTTTATCTCCGAGCCCCAGCGCCTTTGCGCCGTTTATTGTTGCCATTGATAATGCGGTCTTGCTGTCCACAACTGTCGGGTCTTTGGATACGGCTTTATGAACCTTTGCCGCGGAAGCCATTTCGCCTAATATGCTTAAATCATTATTGCTTGCAGCGCCGTCTGTTCCTAACGCGACATTAACACCGGCCTTGAGCATCTTTGGAACAGGCGCAAAACCTGAGGCGAGTTTCATATTGCTCTCAATGCAGTGCGCCACACTGACTTTTCTCTTTGCAAGGAGCTCTATCTCATTATCACTAAGCCATACGCAGTGCGCTGCTGACAAACGCTCTGAAAGCAGTCCGATGCTTTCAAAATATTCAACAGGGGTCTTACCGTAACGCTCCATGCATTGAGCGACCTCAAATTCTGTCTCCGCAAGATGAGTATGAATCGGGACATTGTACTTTTCCGAAAGTGCGTTTGCCCGCTTGTAATTATCCGGGCCGCAGGTATATGTAGCATGCGGAGCAACACATGGGGTCAGCAGTTCATGCCCTTTCCAGTTATTGATGAGGTTTTCGGCATTTACAAAGTAATCCTCAGCAGATGCTGCATATCCTGTAAAAGGAAAATCAATTACGCCTGCTCCAAGAACGCCTCTCATGCCGATCCGTTCAAGTTTTTTTCCTGCCGCATTCTGAAAAAAGTAATGGTCGCAGTATGTTGTTACGCCTGCCTTAAGCATCTCAAGACATGCGAGCTCTACCGCGTCAGAGACAAAATCTTCATTCATCCATTTACCCTCAGCAGGCCAGATGTGATTCTGGAGCCAATCCATGAGCGGCAGGTCATCTGCAAGCCCTCTGAAGTAGACCATAGCCGCGTGGGTATGGGTATTGATAAGTCCGGGGAAGACCGCTCTATTCTTGCCGTCTAAGATTTTTTCAGCAGTGCACTTCTTCGAGATTTCGCCAAAGGTTCCAGCTTCGATTATTTCTGAACCTGTGACTGCAACAGCGCCGTCTTTGATAACCTCAAGACTGCCTTCCATTGTGAGGAGGTAATCAGCTCTTATGATATAGTCTACTTTCGTCATTAGGATATATACGCAGATTTCACAGATTTTAAAAAAACAACTCTGGTTTTAATCAGTCTTATCTGAGTAATCTGTGGATTAATTTTTGTTTATCAGTTTCTCAGCTATCTGCACCGCATTAAGCGCAGCGCCTTTTCTCAGGTTGTCGGCAACAATCCACATATTGATTCCGTTCTCAATAGAGTCGTCTTCTCTGATCCTTCCGACATAAGTTTCATCTTTGTCGGCAACTTCAACAGGAATTGGATATATGTTTTTCAGAGGCGCATCATAAACAACAACACCTTCTGCTGCTGAGAGGATGGCGCGCACCTCATCCGCTGTGAGTTTCCCTTCTGTCTCTATATTTAAGGACTCGGAATGGCATCTGAAGACAGGTACTCTGACAGTGGTTGCCGTGACCCTTATTGAGTCATCCCCCATGATCTTCTGCGTCTCTTTGATCATCTTTATCTCTTCTTTTGTATATCCACTATCCGTAAAACTATCTATATGTGGCAGACAGTTAAAGGCTATCTGGTGAGGATAAACTTTAGGTTCAACATTCCTAAAGCTAAGTATATCCCCCGTCTGTTTCAGCAGTTCATCCATCGCTTTTTTGCCTGTGCCGGATACGGACTGAAATGTTGTTACAACAACCCTCTTTATCTTTGCGGCATCATGTATAGGCTTTAAAACCACAACCATCTGAATAGTAGAGCAGTTCGGATTTGCGATTATCCCTTTGTGCCATTTAAGGT
>JBFLVX010000159.1:0-4363 GCA_040758255.1 Nitrospirota bacterium | reverse complement strand
GTTTTTGCCTTTGATGCTTTCTTTAATTTGAAATATTTTCTTTGAGAAAAAAATTATGATATGAAGTTTTGGTTTAAAATAATAACGTCCCAGTTCCCCGTTTGCATCATGATAAACCGGATGGGCCGGATCATTTAACATATAACTCCAGATAATTAAATCAGGCTGATAAGTTAACGCTTCATTTTCCAAAAGAATTAATTCCTGGGAAGTCGAATATCCGGAGCGCGCAAGTACGATTACTTCAAATTGTCTATTTTTAACTGATTGATTTAATTTAGTTTCTAAAACTTTGCCGAATGATTCCTGCAGATCTACCCCTTGCCCTTGCGCAACTGAGTCCCCGATGACTATTATTCTAAAACTGCCGGTCTCCTTCTTGTAACTATATTTATAATCCCTGTAGCCATGCGAATTGTTTCCGCACTTATTCGGTATGAATGTGTAAATCAGCCCCGGATCAGCAGAATATGCAGTGCATAACTCTCTATCTTTATATTTGGAAACCAAAATATCATGTTCTTTTTTATGCTCATATCTTAAATATGCTTCTCCTATAGATAAACTGACTAAGAGTGTTAAAGATAATGTAATAAAATTAAACAGCATTGCGTTCCCATGAAAAATTGTCGGAAATGATTTTTGTGCTTTTGTATAACTGATTTGCCATGCCTTTTTTAATCCCTGCAACATATAAAACAGGGCAATAAAATAAAGGATTGATAAGTTGAGCGGAATCAATAAGTCTTTGCCCTTTATAAAGAAAATTAGATTGAGCAATCCCGAGTAAATGGAAAGGATATAAATATATTGCCGCATCGGAAAAAATATTTTGACTGTTTTTTGTTTTATGAAAAAAACTATATATAAAGCTACAAATATCAATATAGCCCAAGGGAATGTGGATTGAATTGCATCTCTTAATATGCGCGTTAGGGGTGCAACGTGGCGCATATATTCTTTGAAGGAATTATAGCCAAAGACAAGGGATGTCCAGACAAGCAAAGCATGAATAATGCTGCCCTGTAATAGATATTTCTTCATAGTTCTTTGTTCTTGCCCGCCCCCGTTTTATTGATAACTTAGAAGTTAGGACATTTTAGCATTTTCTTGAAAAAGTCAGGCACGCATTACGAAAAAGGCTGATTTAATAAAGCTAAGCCCTTAATTCTGTTTTTGGCGTTTTTCGCCGCCGCTTTTCTTTGAGCTTGATTTGGAGATTAAGATTTGTTTAGAATTACCCTTGTAATAAAAAGCCGTAAAAAGGAGGATCTGATGGATATTAACTATATTTTAAAGGTAAAGGACGCGAAAGCCGCAGATATACAGAAGACTATGCAGGCTGCCGGCATTAAGGTTGTAAGCATCACGGAAGTATTTAAGGAGCAGGGGGAAGAGACCATTTCAGTTGAGGCGTGATCCTTAGTAACGATATATGACTGAGTCTTTTTTGCCTCATGATAATTGTATAAAAACCACATTTTAAATTAATAATGATACATTGCAAATAATCGGTCATATTGCGTAACTCTTTGATTTTTAAGTAAAATAGCGCACCATAATCAATGTTCTATTTATCTGGCGTGCTTATTGCAATAAAACAGATAAGGCTTATATTAAAACACATAGAAAAAGAAATTTTTATCTTGACTAAAGACATGCGATGATGTTATAAATTTTATCACAAAGATAAATGTTATTTAGAGCTAATATAGCCGTTTTAATAAAAAACATATAAAGAAAGGGAGGTGAACAAGAGAAAAAATAATGCCTGCTAAAAACAGGCAGTGTGATTAAGAAGTTTATAAAATTTACAAACTAAAAAGCTGTAATAAAAAAGGAGGTTGTTGATGAAAAAGCTATTAGTACTGGTTTTAAGCATTATGTTTGTTGCCGGCGCTTTCACCTCAGCTTATGCTACGCATGGTGAAGTATTGGCAAAGATGGAAGGCTCAAAAGTTATCCTTGGTGGCGAAGCCCGTTTAAGAGGTGTCTGCGCGATTAACCACACAGACACTAACGATGACGTTGATGATGATAACTGCTACTGGGACCAGAGGGTAAGACTGACTGTTACAGGGCAGATCGGTGATGCTGAGGTAAGGACAAGATTGGATGTTGGCGAAGGCAGATGGAACAATGCAGCCAACACAGGCGGCGTAACAGTTGATTATGCATATCTGCATATCCCTGTAGCCGGTGTTGTTATTGATGCAGGCCGTCAGAAGGCAAGCTTTGGCAACAAGTTTTATCAGGATGATGTTAGAAAAGACCGTTTTCAGGTATCAGCCAAAGTAGGCGATGCAACAATAGGCGCTTACTCTGACAAGAGAAGCGAGAATGTTGATCTCGTAGTCCCATTTCCTGGCGAAGGGTTCCTTAACAACGACGTAGATGACTACGGTATCTTTGCTGTTTACAAAGCAGGTGATATGGAAGGCGGAGCGCTTGTAGTATTCCGCAATGACGATCAGGTGGACAACAACGATGGCACAGACGCAACCGCATATGTAAGCACAAAAGTTGGAAATGTCGGAGTAAAAGGCGAACTGACAATGCAGACCGATGACTTCAATTATGTAAATGCAGACGAAGACACAAAATGGGGCGGCTTTGTAAGCGCTGAGATGGGAATGGATGCAGTCACAGTTGGAGGCCTTGTTGCCTTCACAACTAACGGCTATGTTGCTGACAAGCATTTTATCCCGACAGTCATGATCGGTAAAGACCAGATCTCAGCAATGGATAATTTTGGTGACCGTGGAGACAGCGTTCTTGGCGTGCTTTCTGCAAGCTATAAGGCAACACCTGAGCTTTCAGTAGGCGGCAAGGTTGCTTATGCTTCTTATGATACATATCCTGACAACAACACAGATTCATCTGCGGTAGAGATTGATGCAGGCTTAAGGTATCAGATCTCAAAGGGCGTAACATACGATGTTGCACTCGGTTACCTGATTCCTGATGATTTTTCATCAACTGATGACAACGCTATCTCAGTTATGAATCAGTTCAAGATTAACTTCAACTAAACCCTGTTTAGTTTTTGTAAAAAGGCGTCCCGAAATCCGGGACGCCTTTTTTTATGTACGTAATTCCTGCCTGAATTAATAACTTAGCAATTAAATTGTCTTTATCAGGGATACCCCCTTCGACACGCTCAGGGTGACTGTCATGGTGAGCCTGTCGAGCCATGGATTCTCTCTTTGCCAAAGAGGGGGACTTTCGGGTATAATCTTTTACAAAAATTGCAGCAATTACGAATAAAAAAGGAGCTTGTACAAGTCATGTCTGGACATTCCAAATGGGCGGGAATTAAACACAAAAAGGCTATAGTTGATTCAAAAAAGGGCAAGGCCTTCTCAAGGATCTCAAAAGAGATAAGCGTGGCAGCAAGGATTGGCGGCGGCAATGTTGATATGAATCCGAGGCTTCGCCTCGCGGTTGAAAAAGCCAAGGGCGTAAACATGCCGTCTGATAATGTAAAAAGGGCCATCATGAAGGGCACGGGGGAGCTTCCCGGGGTATCCTATGAAGAGATTATGTATGAGGGATACGGACCCGGCGGGACAGCCATGATGCTTGAGGTTATGACAGACAACAAAACCAGGACCATTGCGGAACTAAGGCATATAATGGGCAAACACAACGGCAATATCGCAGAGACCGGAAGCGTTGCGTGGGTATTTGATAAAAAGGGTTATATGCTTGTTGACAAGAAAGAGTGCGGCGAGGACAAGCTGATGACTATCGCTCTTGACGCAGGCGCAGAGGATGTTAAAAACGATCCGGGTGAGGAGAATTATGAGGTTATAACAGCGCCTGAAGACCTCGGCAACGTCAAGGATTTTCTTGAAAAAGAGAATATAAAACTCAACATGTCCGAAGTCACGATGCTTCCTAAAAATTACGTGAAGCTCGACTCCAAAGACGCGCAAAAGATGCTTAAGCTTATGGATGCCCTTGAAGAACATGACGATATCCAGAACGTCTATGCAAACTTTGACATGCCTGATGAGGTGACGGAATAAAATACCTTTTGTATTTAGAAATAACAAATCGGTGCGAACTGCGGATATAATCTGATGCGTATAATAGGCATAGATCCCGGCACCATATGCTGCGGATATGGAATCGTTGAGATTGGCGGCAGAGAGCCTCTCTATATTACATCCGGCGATATACGCATGAGCAGTAAAAAGCCTCTGCCGGATCGTCTGAAGATGCTTAATGATTCCCTTAAAGGCATAATCGCGGAATATAAGCCTTCTCAATTATGCATGGAGAAGATCTTTTATCATAAGAGCATCCGCTCTGCTTTTGCCCTTGGCTTAACTCGCGGAATTGTGATGCTGCTGGCTGC
>JBFLVX010000158.1:0-4513 GCA_040758255.1 Nitrospirota bacterium | reverse complement strand
AAAAAACTCCTTGCAAATGAGGTAGTTAAGTGATAGAATTTTAACAAGGAAGATTATCTTAAATCATGCTTTGATATATCGCTTGACATAAACCATATCAAGTGATATGATACATTAGTATAAAGACGATAGGGCGGAAAGAGAGGAAAATGACGACTGGAACAAAAGATTATTATGAGCTTCTTGGAGTAAAGAAAGACGCTTCCCAACAGGAGATAAAGAAGGCGTACAGGAAGCTTGCGCGGAAATATCATCCTGATGTGAACCCCGGGGATAAGGCGTCCGAGCAGAAGTTTAAGGAGATAAATGAGGCGTATGAGATTCTCGGGGACGCCAAGAAGAGAGAGCAGTATGACCAATTTGGAAAAGAGGGGTTTGAGGGGGGTCATGGATTTGACGGGTTTGACGCACGGGGTTTCGGCGGCGGCTTTGGAGGAGGTTTTGGAGGCGCTGAGGACATATTCTCCGATTTCTTAGGCGGTTTCCAGCAGAGAGAGAGGCCGGCAGCGGGGGCTGACCTTCTAACCGCTCTTAATATTTCTCTGGAAGAAGCGTACAAAGGGGTGACAAAGCCTATCTCGCTGAGAAGAGAGGTATCCTGCATGCAGTGCGGAGGCAGCGGCGCAGAGGATTCTCAGGTATGCTCCAGCTGCAAAGGGTCAGGAGCGATTAGACAGGGCAGGGGTTTCTTTAATATAAGCCAGCCGTGTCCTTCATGCGGCGGCAGGGGCAAGATAATAACAAAGGCGTGTAAGGCTTGCGGCGGGAATGGAAGCATCATGGCTGATGAATCTCTGAATGTAAAGATCCCTCCCGGCGCTGATACCGGCACAAGGTTGAAGATAAGCGGCAAAGGCGGCGCAGGGACGATGGGCGGACGTTACGGGAATTTATATATTGATCTGACAGTTAGCGAGCACCCCCTATTTAAAAGGATTGGCGATGATATTTATGTGGATGCGCCTGTTACTGTTGGCGAGGCTGTGCTTGGAGGAAAGATCAATGTTCCGACCCTGGACGGCACTGTTACCATGACTTTACCGGCAGGCACGGACAGCGGAAAGAAATTTAAACTGAAGGGTAAGGGCATCCCTCATAAGAAGACCGGTATCAAGGGCGATGAATTTGCGGTTGTAAAGATAGTTGTGCCGAAAGATATAACAGAGAGCACAAGAGAGGCCTTGTCTGAGATTGAAAAGGCGTATAAGAAGAAATAGCAAAAGCAGTTCAAGCCGTTCAAAGAGTTCAAAACGGCTTATACAGCTTAAACTATTTGAACAGTTTGAACGAAGAGTTTGTTATGGATGAGAGAAAACGCCCCTTATTTATGATTGGTGTCGTCTGCGAGATGTTTCAGATACATCCGCAGACGCTCAGGCTGTATGAGAGAGAAGGGCTTATACACCCTGAAAGGGTCGGAGGCTCAAGGCGTTATTCGGCAGATGACCTTAAGCGCATAAGGATGATATTGAACCTCACAAAAGACCTCGGCGTGAACAGGGCGGGCGTGGATATAATCCTGAGGATGAGGCACAGGCTTGAGGTGATACACATGGAGATGGAAGGGATGATGGAGCACCTTGAGAGGGATGTGAGGAGCGAGTTTGAGAAGAGGCTCAGAGAAATGTTTGAGGAGGAATAAGGAATGAGGATGGATAAATTTACAGTCAAGAGCCAGGAGGCGGTACAGAAGGCCCAGCAGCTTGCCGAGCAAAAGGGCAATCAGCAGGTTGACGTAGAGCATCTGCTTTCTATTCTGCTTGAAGACGGGATAGTTCTGGAGATCATCAGGATGTTAGGCGCGGATTTAAAAGCGCTTAAAAAAGATATAGAAACAGAGATAGAGAAGTTTCCAAAGGTCTTAGGCTCAACGCCTGTCGGACAGCTTTATGTAACACAGGAATTGAAGAATGTTTTTGAGAAGGCTTTTGAAGAGGCAGAGCATCTGAAGGATGAATATGTAAGCGTGGAGCACCTGCTTCTTGGGATTTTGAAGACAAAGAACAGATCTGAAAAGATCCTCAAGAAGTCAGGGATTACAGTTGATAAGGTCCTTTCAACAATGCGTGAGATAAGAGGCTCACAGCGCGTATCAGACCCGACCCCGGAGGATAAATACCAGGCGCTAAAGAAATACGCAAAGGACCTGACAGAGCTGGCAAAGAGGGGCAAACTCGATCCCGTGATCGGAAGGGATGATGAGATAAGGAGAGTTATTCAGGTGCTTTCCCGAAGGACGAAGAACAACCCTGTTTTGATAGGAGAGCCGGGTGTCGGCAAGACAGCTGCTGCTGAGGGGCTTGCCCAGAGGATAACATCTGGTGATGTGCCGAACAGCCTTAAGGATAAGAGAGTGGTCGCGCTTGATATGGGCGCGCTCGTTGCAGGCGCAAAATACAGGGGAGAATTTGAAGAGAGGCTCAAGGCGGTATTGAAGGAGGTTGAAGAAGCGCAAGGGCGTGTCATCCTCTTTATTGACGAGCTTCATACTGTGGTGGGAGCCGGAGCCGCCGAGGGCGCTATTGACGCATCCAATATGCTTAAGCCTGCACTTGCGAGAGGAGATCTCAGATGTGTAGGAGCGACCACTTTAAATGAATACAGAAAGTATATAGAGAAAGACCCGGCGCTTGAGAGAAGGTTCCAGCCGGTTTATCTGCAGGAGCCGAGCGTGGATGACACGATCTCAATACTGAGAGGATTAAAGGAGCGTTACGAGGTCCATCACGGTGTGAGGATCAAAGATTCCGCTCTGGTATCAGCCGCTGTGCTGAGCAACAGATATATAGCTGACAGGTTTCTGCCTGACAAGGCGATTGACCTTATTGACGAGGCGGCATCAGGGCTTAAGATGGAAATAGACAGCATGCCCGCTGAGCTTGATGAGCTTGAAAGAAAGCTGAGACAGCACGAGATCGAAAAACAGGCTGTGATGAAGGAGAAGGACGCGGCTTCAAAAGAGAGGCTCGAGAACATCAAGAAGGAGATAGCTGAGTTCACTGAAAAGAGGGATATCCTGAAGAGCCAGTGGCTCAGGGAGAAAGAATCTATAGTCAAGATAAGCGGCATCAAGGAAGAGATAGAGAAGGCAAAGACTGAAGCTGAAAAGGCTGAAAGGGAGGGAGACCTGAACAGGGCTTCCGAGCTGAAATACGGCAGGCTCATCGAGCTTCAGAAGCAGCTTGAGGCTGAGAACAAAAAGGTCTCGGCAGAGCAGGGCAAGAACAGGATGCTCAGGGAAGAGGTGGATGAAGAGGACATTGCAAAGATCGTTTCAAAGTGGACGGGCATTCCCGTCAGCAGGATGCTTGAGGGAGAGGTGCAGAAGCTGCTTAAGATGGAGGAGAGGCTGGCGCTCAGGGTGGTCGGACAGGAAGAGGCTATAAGGGCGGTCTCCGATGCGGTAAGAAGGGCGCGCGCCGGCATACAGGACCCTGACAGGCCTATCGGCTCTTTTATCTTCCTTGGGCCAACAGGAGTTGGCAAGACAGAGCTTGCGAGGGCGCTTGCAGAGTTTCTCTTTGATGATGAGAACGCAATGGTGAGGGTTGATATGTCCGAATATCAGGAGAGGCATACAGTTTCAAGATTAATAGGCGCGCCTCCGGGTTATGTAGGCTATGATGAAGGGGGGCAGTTGACCGAGACGGTAAGGAGAAGGCCGTATGCTGTCATCCTCTTTGATGAGGTAGAAAAGGCGCATCAGGAGGTCTTTAATGTCCTGCTTCAGCTTCTTGATGACGGAAGGCTTACAGACGGACATGGAAGAACGGTTGACTTCAGGAATACGGTTGTAATTATGACCTCGAACATCGGAAGCCGTCATATTCAGGAGATGATGACCGAATGGACCGATGATGCCGAGATACGCAAATGCGTAATGGATGACCTCAAGACATTCTTCAAGCCGGAGTTTCTAAATAGGTTGGATGAGATAATAATATTCCATTCCCTGAATAAAGAGCTTCTGATGAAAATAGTTGATATTCAGATTAACAGGATGAAGCATTACCTGAAAGAGAGAAATATAGATATAGTGCTTGATGACAAAGCAAAGGCGTATCTCGCGGAGGTTGGGTATGACACGGCTTACGGCGCAAGGCCTCTTAAAAGGGCGATCCAGAAGGAGATACTGAACCCGCTTGCGGGAAAGATCCTTGACGGGACTTTCAGAGCAGGAGATGTTGTGGAGGCTGCGACAGAAGGCGATATGCTCGTCTTCAGAAAGAGTGCTGGCACAAAAAAGAAAGCAGCATCTGCGTCTGCCTGAAGATTGCGTAGCATAGGTTAAATAATGCAGACATTGTTCAAAAATCTATTTAACTCGATAAATTATTAATGAGACTATATGTAGGTCTTTTTTGTGTCATTCCCGCGAAGGCGGGAATCCAGGAGTCTGTGATTATGAATGAGTTAAGGTATCGAAAAATAGATTTTCCCACAACATCTACATCATTTAAAGAGACTTTTGGTTCAGCAGTGAGCTGATTAAAACAGGCCATTGGCCTGAATA
>JBFLVX010000157.1:0-4521 GCA_040758255.1 Nitrospirota bacterium | reverse complement strand
TGCGTTTTTTCCAGCACTTTTTCTTGAAAAAAAGACGCGCTTTGTTCTCGGTTTTACATAGGGACTCGAATGTTTTTATATCCATTGACACCAGTATAATTTGGTGCCAAATGTTTTATAATTACCCTCATTTATTTCCGACTTATCGTACTTTGATTTTTGCAGAAGTGACTTGGGGAAAATATGGTGGTATTCAATATAGTGCATTTACTAACGCATACTTATCTATTTACCAAATGCCATATTATATTATACCCCAACCGGTAAAAAGGGGGCACTGAAAATTTGGGAAGTGTCAAGCCACGGAATATGTAAAATTACCGAGGTTGAAATAATAGAGAACACGTGTCACAATTTCCCATATTATGAAGAATTCGCGTGGGACATGAAATGAAAGAGGTTTATGAATAAAGACCGTAAAATACTCCCTCTGCTCTCATGGGCATCTTTTGATTTTGCAGAGACCATATTCTCCGCGAATATCCTCTCTGTCTTTTTCCCTCTGTGGCTCACAAACGTCCTCGGCGGAAAGCCTTTTCATTACAGCATTGTCTATTCCTCTTCCCTGTTTGTATCTGTAATACTGGCTATTCTTATGGGGAAGCATGCTGATAAATCGGCAATAAGAAAAAAACTCTTCCTTATCTCCGTCACCATTTCATCCGTGTGTTTGCTTATGCTCTCATTCAGCAGAACGCTTTCATCAGCCTTGATCATCTTCTTCTTTGTAAACCTCTTCTACCAGCAGAGTCTTGTGCTCTATAATTCGCTCTTAATATCCGTTTCGGACAAGGAGAACCGCTCCTTTTCTTCAGGGGTCGGGGTTGCGATAGGATATGTAGGCGGCGCGGCAGGGCTGTATCTGGTCTCAAAAGTCAGCTCCACAGAGGCATTTGCATTTGTGCTCGTAGCGATTGCCTTTTTTTTCTTCTCGCTTCCAACAGGTTTCTTTGTAAAAGAAGCGCCATTCAAGGCAGTATCGGGCGTCTCGATCAGAGGTATTCTTAAGGACAAAAGCTTTCTCCTCTTTATACTCTCATGCCTTTTCCTTACAGAGGCCGCGCATACGATAATCATCTTCATGTCAATTTATCTTGATAAGGTCTACGGTCTCGGTCGTCAGGAGATAGTGCCGGTGATAGCGACCGCCGCTGCCGTCACCGCCCTTGCCTCGCCTCTGATAGGAAAGCTCTCTGATAAGGTCGGAGCGGCAAGGATATTCAATATAGTCTTCCCGGCATGGTCGCTTGCATTCTGCATCTTCCCTTTTGTGCCGGTGAGCTTTGTTTATGTTATGGGTATAACCTTCGGGCTGCTGTTAGGCACAGTCTGGACAACTATAAGGCCTGTGCTTATCAACCTTTCTCCAAAGGAGGAGGTTGCGACAAGGTTCGCGTTTCTCTCTATTTCGGAAAGAATGGCTGCGATTATCGGCCCTCTCTGGTGGTCGTTCATAGCTGAAAAGATGGATTACAGAAACGCCACATTGAGCCTCGCACTCTTTCCTCTTGTCGGATGGGTGATATACAGGATGCACAAAAAGAGGTTAAAGGCCGGGCATTATGCTTGAAATTTCAGTACTGATAGTTGTAGCATCAGGCATATATATTTAATTCTACAGGAGACTAAAATGGATAAAAGAATACTGCTTGCAACAGATGCATCCGAGTTCAGTTCCGGCGCTGAAAGAGAAGCCATAAAATATGCTAAAGCAAGCGGCGGAAAGCTCTTTTGTATGCTGGTTATGGAGTTCAAACCGGAATTTCTGGCATTAGCGCCCCAGCTTCTTGAGGAGAGTGAGAAAGATGCGATAAAGCATCTGGAAAACCTGAAAAAGATGGCCAAGAAAGAGAATGTAGATTGTGAGATAATCCTAAAAGAAGGCCAGGAGCCTTACAAAGTTATTATTGAAGAAGCTGACAAAAAAGAGGCTGATTTAATTGTTATGGGACGGCGCGGCAGAACTGGGCTCATGAGACTCCTCGTGGGAAGCGTAACAGCCAAAGTTATAGGCCATTTTAAGGGTAAGGTGCTGGTAGCGCCGAGGGATGCAAACGTCAACTGGAAGAATATACTTGTTGCTACAGACGGCTCAGAATATGGCAACGAGGCAGTTAACGAGGCATTGAAGCACGCCAAGAAATACGGCGGAGCGCTGAAGATAGTGCATGCAATTAACGTAATGGCGGATCTTCAGGAAGAGAGCCCGGTTTTCATCCCTCAGCTTATTGAAGACATAACCAAGAGGGTAAAGAGCGACCTCAATACGCTTAAGCTTAGGGCGGAAAAGGAAGGGGTCAGCGCAGAAACCTACATTAAGGAAGAGGAACCTTACAGGGCTATTGTTGACCTTGCAGAGGAATTAAAGAGCGGCGTCATAATCCTCGGAAGTCATGGAAGGACCGGTATGCAGCGCCTGCTTATGGGCAGTGTAACCGAAAGGGTAATCGGTCACGCAAATTGCGCGGTGCTGGTTGTAAAAATATAGATAATAAAATTGAAGAAATATATAGACGAGTTTATAACCTCCTTAAAGGCTGAAAAAGATGTCTCCGCACATACCATCAGGGCTTACAGCAATGACTTAAAGGAGTTCCATTCTTTTTCAGACAAAAAGCCTGAAGATATTGACAACCTGGAGATCAGGAGTTTTCTTGCCTCCCTTCATTACAGAAAGCTGAAGAAGTCATCCATATCAAGGAAGCTTGCAACAATCAGGTCCTTCTATAAGTACCTCCATAAAGAAGGCTATGTTAAGACAAATCCGGCAAAGCTCGTCTCAAGTCCCCGCCTGCCCAGACCGCTTCCCAAGTTTCTCACTATTGATGAAACATTTTCACTTATGAACGCCCCGGAGGGCGACACATTTAAGGCAACAAGGGACAAGTCTGTCATAGAATTGCTCTACTCGTCCGGCCTGAGGGTATCCGAACTTACCTCTCTCGATATCAGCGACCTGGACATTAAAGAATCTCTTGTGAGGGTAAAGGGAAAGGGGAAGAAGGAGAGGATAACCCCGGTGGGATCAAACGCAATGACCGCCATAAAAAATTACCTCCCTGAAAGGATCTCATTGAAGAAAAAATCTCAGGCCTTGTTTCTGAATAATCGCGGCGGAAGGTTGACACAAAGAAGCGTAAGACGTATATTATTACAATACTGCCGGACTGCCGGCCTTAAAGGTTACCCGAGTCCTCACACTCTGAGACATACCTTTGCAACACACCTGCTTCACGGAGGTGCAGACCTTAGGGCGATCCAGGAACTTCTTGGGCATTCTTCGCTCTCAACAACGCAGAGATATACTCATGTGGATATTGCGCATCTATCGGAAGTATATGACAAGGCGCATCCGATGGCAGGCGGAAAAAAGAGTTGAATTTATGGGTTTTGAAATATTTTTTAAAAACATTTTACTTCGGAGACGATAATGCCGGAACATAATGAATTTCACGGAACCACAATACTCTGCGTCAGAAAGAACGGAAAGGTTGTTATAGCCGGGGACGGACAGGTCACATTCGGGCAAACCGTTTTAAAGCACAACGCTAAAAAGATAAGAAAGATATATAACGATACTGTGTTGACCGGATTTGCCGGAGCAACAGCCGATGCCTTCACCCTCTTTGAAAAATTTGAGTCAAAGATAGAGACTTACAGAGGCAATATAACACGGGCTGCTGTAGAGCTTGCAAAGGAATGGAGGACCGACAAAATCCTGAGACGCCTTGAGGCCCTGCTTGTAGTTGCTGACAAGGAACATTCGTTTATCATTTCTGGCAACGGTGATGTCATAGAGCCTGAAGACGGAATAACAGCCATAGGCTCAGGCGGTCCCTACGCTCATGCAGCGGCAAAAGCCCTGCTTGAACATACTGACATGAAGCTTACTGCGATTGCCGAAGAGGCCATGAAGATTACATCAGGAATATGTATATATACGAACGCAACGATCACTATGGAAGAACTTTAACCGCTCAGTTGTTTAAACCAGTGCATTTCACTTCAAATTTTATACGAGGAATTAAATGAAAGATCTTACACCTAAAAAGATTGTAGAAGAATTAGACAAATACATAATAGGCCAAAAAAAAGCAAAGAAGGCGGTAGCTATAGCGCTTAGGAACAGATGGAGAAGGCAGATGCTTTCAGGCGAGCTGAAGGACGAAGTTATGCCGAAGAATATCCTCATGATTGGGCCTACAGGAGTTGGAAAGACGGAAATCGCCAGGAGGCTCGCCAAGTTGGCTCAGGCGCCGTTTATCAAGGTAGAGGCGTCAAAATTCACAGAGGTCGGCTATGTCGGCAGGGATGTTGAATCAATGGTGAGAGATTTAGCAGGGCTTGCCCTGAATATGGTCAAGACAGAGGAGATGGAACTGGTGCAGGAAAAAGCTCAGGCGCTTGCCGAAGAGAAGATCCTCGACCTCTTATTGCCGCCCTTGAAATCACACAAAACAGCATCAAGCGATGCGGCAGTTGGATCCGAAGATGCTGAAAGAGAGCGTTACAGGGAGACGC
>JBFLVX010000156.1:0-4578 GCA_040758255.1 Nitrospirota bacterium | reverse complement strand
CAGGCATTATGAGCATGTCTGATGTATTTATCGCCTGCCATCCCCTGATGGATGAGCCGTCGAATCCGAGCCCCTCCTCGAATATCTCCTCCTTGAGTTCATCAATCGGCACGGCAAAATGCTGCCAGATGCCGGGGAAATCAAGGAACTTGAAGTTTGCCATTACGGCCTTGTTCTCCTGAGCCATTTTCAGTACGTCTTTTGGTGTCATTCTTTCTCCTCCTTTAGGTTTTTTCTGACCGCTTATTTTCTTCTTTTTCATATCTCTATCCAGAAAAACTTGCTGAAACGATATAGATTTTACAACACCTCGCCTGCATTATTAAACAAAAAAATTATCATAAAACTTCTGGGCCCGTTTTCTGTATTCAGGATAGACATCTTCGGTCTTTCCGAGCATATCTTCAATTTCAACTCCTTTTTCATCTTTAAACCATTCAGTTACGATTGCTGGTGTTACTTCAATGTGGAATTGAAGGGCATAGACATTGCTGCCATATCTGAACGCCTGATTCGGATACGCCTCTGATGAGGCGAGCCTTGCTGCCTTTTCAGGCAGGTCAAACGTATCCCCGTGCCACTGAAAGACCTCAGCGGACTTCTCATCAGGCAGAGCAAGCGCGGAGAACGCCGCGTCTTTCATCCCCTCATCGGTTATCGCTACCTTGTACCATCCGACCTCTTTGGTACTGCCTTTATATACATCGGCACCGATCGCATAGGCGATCATCTGCGCGCCGAGGCATATGCCTAACACAGGCCGCCCTGTTTTAATAAAAGCCCGGATCATTGCAGCTTCAAAACTGAGAAAGCCGTAGCCTTCTCTCTCATATACAGCCATCGGCCCCCCCATTATCACGAGATGGGAGTAGAGCCGTATGTCTGGCATCTCGGTCCTGCAGTCAAAAAGGTCGGCGATACTGTATTTGATCCCTTTTTCTATGAGGTAATCCTCAATCGTTCCCGGACCTTCAGTTACGGTATTTTTTATAATCAATACAGACATAATCATATCAGCGCAGATTGAACTTTACAGGAAATATCCTGCTTCACCGTGCTGCTCTATGTCAAGTCCGTTCTCTTCACATTCCTCGCATACCCTGAGTCCGACTGTTGCATCTATTACCTTAAGAACGACAAGGCTTATTATAAACGAATAAAGAGCAACAACACCTATTGCCATTAGCTGTTTGAAAAGCTGGGAGGCGTTTCCGAAAAATAATCCGTTGACGCCGTTTATTGCGGCAGAGGCAAACAGTCCTGCCCCTATGGTGCCTACAATGCCTCCGACACCGTGGACACCGAATGCGTCGAGAGTGTCATCATATCCGAACTTTGCTTTCAAATTAAGCGCAAGATAGCAGAGGCTGCCTGCTGCCACTCCTATAATCAGGGCTGACATAGGGCTTACAAAACCTGCGGCAGGCGTAATAGTGGCAAGTCCCGCGATAGCTCCTGTTGCAGCGCCGAACATTGTCGGCATCCCGCGGTGGATCCATTCTATAACCAGCCAGGTAACTGTGGCTGCGACCGCCCCTGTATGGGTTGTAACAAATGCCATGGCGCTGAGTTCTCCTGAAGAAAGGGCGCTTCCGGCATTAAAGCCGAACCAGCCAAACCATAATAGTCCCGCGCCGAGAACCGTCATCGGCAGATTGTGAGGAGGCAGCAGCTCCTCAAGGTAACCCTTCCTCTTGCCGATAAAGAGGGCTGCGGCAAGCGCTGAAATCCCTGATGTTACGTGGACTACAAGGCCACCGGCAAAATCAATTACACCAAGCTTGCCCATCCACCCCCCGCCCCATATCCAATGGCACACAGGGTCATATACAAGTGTTGTCCATAAAAGTATGAATATGACGTATGCCGAGAACTTCATCCTCTCTGCAAATGCCCCGCTAATCAGCGCCGGAGTTATTACCGCAAACATCGCCTGATATATCATGAACGCGAGATGCGGCACAGTCTTGGCATAACTTGAAGGCTCAACCCCGACACCGTTTAACATTGCCCAGTCCAGTCCGCCTATGATCCCGTTTATATCAGGACCGAAGGAGAGGGTGTATCCGATAAATATCCACTGGAGACTGATTATTGCTATGGCTATAAAACTCTGCATGAGGGTCCCAAGTACGTTCTTTTTACGAACCATCCCGCCGTAAAAAAGCGCGAGACCCGGGGTCATGAGCATGACAAGCGCCGCTGATACAAGTATCCATGCTGTATCCCCCGTATCAATCTTCGCTGTCTCTCCGGCAAAAGCCGGGCTTGCAAAGAGAAGAGCAAAAAGGCTTATAAAAAATATTTTAAATCTTCCTGTCATATCGCCTCCGTTCCTTTTTCACCTGTTCTTATCCTGATGACATTTTCAAGGTTATATACAAATATCTTGCCGTCGCCTATCTCTCCTGTCTTAGCGTTCTCCTGAATCGCGTTTAATGCTTCGTCGAGTCTTTCATCAGATACGGCAACCTCTATCTTGACTTTGGGGAGAAACCTCACTTCGTATTCAACGCCCCTGTACACCTCAAAATGCCCTTTTTGGCGGCCAAAACCCTTCACCTCTGTAATGGTCATGCCCTCCACCCCTATATCTGTCAGGGCCTTCCTCACATCATTAAGCCTGAAATGTTTGATAACAGCGGTTATCATCTTCATTGTATTTCCCCTTATTTAAGGAATTGAACATTATAATCCTTAACAAGGAATACAATAAGCGTGCCAGAAAAAATGATTTATTTGCAGGTAGTTACAATTCAGTATATCCTACTAAATTGTAGGAGCTACAAAATTGTATGACAAATAATGCTTTTTGAGGGGGTTAGGGGTGTGTTGCAAGATCACTATCAGAATAGGTCAAAATAGTCCCATCTGGCCGTTCTTTTTCTTCTTTATCCTGTCCGGGCTGAAACTCTTGTTTGCGGGTTTCTTCTTTCCGGCTTCTTCAAATATCTTGACCTTCCCGTATTCACCGTCAAAACCGGGGGTGATGTTAACCTCTCCCGAACGCATGATTGAGACAGCCTCTGCAATTAACGGCGAGCTGGCTTTTTCAATATCTTTAAGCGGCGTTTCGAGGAGTATTTTGAATTCATTGCCGAGAGATTCGATGAGTTTTGAATATTCGTTATTTACCGCCTTGCTGCTGACGCCTACTTTTAGAGCCTCTGAGATTATTTCGGAGAGGGGGATAATGGATTGAAAAGAGGGGGCTCCTGCAGGTTTTACGCCTTCGCCTCTGTCCGCAAGTTTTTCAACTCTATGCATAACTCCAACCGTTACCTTTCTCCCGCATACGGGACAGAGATATTTTTGCTTTATCGTCTCTTTCGGCGTGAGGCTTACATTGCATGCCCTGTGCCCGTCATAATGGTATTTACCTTCCTCCGGGAAAAACTCTATGGTTCCGGCAAAGCCTTTGCCTGTTTTGACCGCGTCCATCATCTCGCCGAATGATAAGCCTGTATCAAAAATATTTGCCTCGCGTCCTATTTTTGAAGGCGAGTGCGCGTCTGAATTGGATATAAGTGTTATCTTGTCCAGAGCTGACAGCCTCCAGTTCATCGCAGGATCTGAGGAGAGTCCAGTCTCTATTGCATAAATATGAGGTGTGAGTTCTTCATAGCACTCCTCAAATGAGTCAAAGCCGGAAACAGCTCCGAATATTGAAAAATGCGGGGTCCATGCGTGGGCAGGAACGAGCATCGCCTCGGGAGATTCCTGCAAAACAATCTTCAGGAGGTCTTTCGCATCTAATCCAAGTATAGGCCTTCCGTCAGAATGGAGATTGCCTCTCTTTGATAAGGCGGAATTTATTCTTTCAGCGTCGGCAAGATCAGGCGCAAAGATTATTGAATGTATCTTGCGAGTCTTGCCGTTCTTGCTGTAAATACAGCTTATCTCAGCGGAAAGGAGGAAGAAAGGGTCGGCTTTGCAGGAATCAGGGACATCTTTGGCCTTGAACTTCTTCTTAAGACTAAATAATCCGCTGCCCTCGGGTTTAAATTTTTCTTTAAGCTCTTTGATCCATTCCGGGTGTGTGAAATCTCCGGTGCCTATTACCGTAATCCCTTTTATCTGCGCCCATCTCCATAGATTCTCAGGAGACATCTCTTTGCTGGTGGCCCTTGAGTATTTTGAATGGATATGGAGGTCTGCAATAAATCGCATGAAGGATTATAGCATTGGGAAGAGTCTTATGTATGCCGGAAATTTTATCTGAACCGACCGGTTCAGCAGGAAGATATGCCTCAGCCGCCCCCGCCATATCCTGAATGTATTGATGAATGGTCGCCGCATCCGGAATCGGAAGCGCATGAAAAGGCTGAGACCACTTTCTTGAGTTTCTTAGAAAAACATCTGGGGCACTCGGTATCGTTTTCAGATGAATGTATGCTCTGAAGAAGAGAGAACTCTTCATGGCATTCTGTGCATTTATATTCGTAAATCGGCATTATTACCTCCGAAAATCATGTATTTGATGAATTAGTATAACCTATCTTTTACATGTAATACAATTTGCCTGTAAATAACGTCTCATTCTTTATTCTCATCGAGTTTTTTAAAAAAGTCGTTTCT
>JBFLVX010000155.1:0-4671 GCA_040758255.1 Nitrospirota bacterium | reverse complement strand
GCACAGGGAAACTGACCGATGGAATTGTAAGAGATATTCTAACCAGCTCTCCCGCGCATCCGCATGGAATTAAAGTTCGTCTGGAAAGCGGAGAAGTAGGCCGTGTAAAAATTATAATTGAGTAACTACTCAGGTTGTTAGACTGTCGTCTGTTAGGACTATCTACCTGAGTAGTTACATCTAAAGAGAGTGTGCCCATTATGAAGCGTGAAGACCTTAGAAACATTGCGATTATAGCCCATGTTGATCATGGGAAGACAACACTTGTGGACTGTATGCTCAGGCAGGCCGGGATATACCGCTCAAATGAAGATGTGCAGGAGCGGGCGATGGACAATACAGATCTCGAGCGTGAGCGAGGCATCACTATTCTTGCAAAGAATACTGCCGTCAATTATCAAGGCGTTAAAATAAATATTGTTGATACTCCGGGACATGCTGATTTCGGAGGCGAGGTCGAGAGGACGCTCAAGATGGTGGATAGTGTTCTGCTTCTTGTAGACGCATCAGAAGGCCCGCTTCCTCAGACGAGGTTTGTCCTGAAAAAGGCGCTTGAACTTGAACTGCCCCCTATTCTTGTAGTAAATAAGATTGACAGGCCCGATGCAAGAATACAGGAAGTTCTTAACGAGGTATATGATCTCTTTATTGATCTTGATGCCTCAGAGGAACAGCTTGAGTTCCCCATTATATATACAAATGCAAAGGCAGGCCATGCAAAGCTTAATCTGGATGACAACTCAGAGGATCTAAGGCCGCTCTTTGATCTCATTCTCACATCCCCTGCACCTGAGGGGGATGAGACAGGTGTCCTTCAGCTTCTTGTTACAAATATTGACTACAATGACTATGTAGGAAGGCTTGCCATAGGCAGGCTCTTCTCCGGCTCAATAAAGGTGGGCGACATAGTCGCAATGATCAATAGCGACGGTAAGGCTGTAAAGACAAAGATCACATCCATGTATACATTTGACGGGCTTCAGAGAAGAGAGGCTGAAAAGGCTTCGGTCGGAGATATAATCGCCCTTTCCGGTATTGAGGGTATAAATATAGGAGACACTATTACTGATGCAGAGAATCCGAAACCCCTTCCAAGAATAACTGTGGATGAGCCCACAATATCAATGCTCTTCTCTGTCAATACATCACCTTTTGCGGGCAAGGCCGGTAAGTTTGTAACTTCAAGGAACCTCAGGGCAAGACTTGAGAAGGAGATCCTCTATAACGTCTCAATCAGGGTTGATTTCAGCGAAGCCGACTCATTCAATGTTATGGGCCGCGGAGAGCTTCAGCTTGCAATACTCATAGAGATGATGAGGAGAGAAGGATATGAACTGTCTGTCTCTATGCCTAAGACTATAACCAAGAATATCAACGGAATTCTCCATGAGCCTATGGAACTGCTCTTTATAGATGTGCCGGAGGAATTTGTAGGCGTTGTCACACAGCAGGTCGGAGGCAGAAAGGGCAAAATGCTCAAGATGCAGAATAACGGCAGAGGCAGGGTAAGGCTCGACTTCAGGGTTCCTTCAAGGGGGCTTATTGGCTTCAGGTCGCAATTTCTTACCGACACAAAAGGCACCGGACTCTCAAACTCTCTCTTTGACGGATATGAAGCGTGGCAGGGTACCTTGTCAAAAAGAAGCACCGGGGCCCTTGTTGCGGACAGGCCCGGAAAGACAACCACATATGCGCTCTTTCACCTTCAGCCAAGGGGAACCATATTCATTAAAGAAAACACGCAGGTGTATCAGGGGATGATCATCGGCGAGAACTCAAGGGATAATGATCTTGATGTGAATGTGATAAGAGAGAAGAAGCTTACGAATATGCGCGCCTCAGGATCTGATGAGGCGCTCAAATTGATCCCGCCAAAGATATTAAATCTCGAGCAGGCCATCGAATTCATTAAAGAGGACGAGCTTGTGGAAGTGACCCCGGATGCCATAAGGCTGAGAAAGAAGATACTTGAGGCAAACCGGAAAGTGAAAAATAGTTAGGTTCCCTAAACGAATCTACTTTTTATCCTGAGGTTTCTTACTAACAAGGGGCTTAAGCCTCAACGCCTTCATCCTCTTCTTCCTTGCCTCTATCTGCTTGCGTTTCTTCTTTTCGGAAGGTTTCTCATAAAAGCTCCTCTTCTTTACCTCTTTAAAGAGAGCCTCCCTTTGCAATTGGCGCTTAAGGATCTTAAGAGCCTTTTCAATGTCATTGCCGTAAACTTTTATTTCCAAGGTACTGTATATCCCCCCTTTATCTTTGACTGAATCTTCATGTAACGTTAAAAAACATATAAAAACCCCAGAGCTTTTAAAGTCCCTGAGGTTTAATTAGCTTTAAAGGCATGTATAGTATAGATTATAGTTATTTTAATTGCAAATATAATATTTTTGTACGAAAAAACGGTTTAGATTATAATAGTTGCGTAAATTGCAGGCGCTAAAAAAGCTCCGAATCCTTCTCCGCATCCTCTTTTTCAAACTCCTTCAGGACATTTTTGACCTCGCTGTCAGTCTTCTTCAGCCGCTTTCTGCATAAATGTATTAGAAAGGTCGCCCTTTTGACTTTTGCAGCCAATACATCAATATCAACCGTCTCATTCTCAATCTCCCCAACAATGGATTCAAGCTCTTCAATGGAATCTTTATAGCCAGGTGTTTTATTCATAAACGCCTCCTTTATATATCTTGCTTCTCAGACATCTGTATCACTCTTCGTGCTTTCCACTACACTTACAATCTCGCCTTTATAGAGAACTGTCCTCAATATATCTTCCTTTTTTATTCCGGAGACAGACGTAGCCGCCTTATTATTGCTGTAAGTTATGCTGTATCCCCTTTTGAGAACATTCTGCGGATTCAGATGATTGAGGCTGTTTTCAAGTCCATTCAACATTTTGTCTGCCCAAAGAAGTCTTCTCTCGCTATTGAATCTGACCCTTGAAAAAAGAGCGTCCAGATTATTAAATTTTCCAGCGATCTCTTTGGATGTTAAAGCCTTTAATCTGACAGCATTCTCCAGAACACGCTGTTTTTGCATCTCTAAAAGTTTCAGGGAATATATGATGCCTTTTGTTAAATAGGCAAGATTTGCTGCAAGGTCAGAGCTCAGCTTATTGGCCACATGAACAAATCTGTGCGCCAGAAGGCTTATTGAGTCCTCATAATCCTTCACTCTCGTGATTATAAGGTCAGCAACCGCAGTGGGCGTCTTGCCCCTCAAGTTTGAGACCTCGTCAACCACCGTAACATCCCTTTCATGCCCTATGCCTGAGATAACCGGAAGCGGCAGATTGGCTATTGCCTTTGCTATCTCGTAACTGTCGAAACAGCGCAGATCAAATTCCCCTCCACCTCCCCTTACAATCACAACAACATCAAGCAACGAGAAATCACTCCTGCATCTCTCAATAGCGCCAAGAATTGAAGATTCAGCCTTATCCCCCTGCATCACCGCCTCATAAAGCTTACAGTTAAATTTATAACCATAGGGGTTTTCTCTTAAATGCGTAATCAGGTCTTCGTAACCAGCCGCCTTCGGCGATGAGATGATCCCTATTCTCTGAGGCACAATAGGGAACTCAAGAGCCCTGTTCTTCTCCTTCAGTCCTTCGCGGACAAGCCTTTCTAAAATCTCTCTCCTTTTAGAAGCCATCTCGCCGATGGTGTAGGAGGGATCAATATTTATGATATTAAGCTTGAGGCCGTACATTTCATGGAAGCTGACTGATGCTTCGAATAGTATTTTGATTCCTTTTGCAAGCTCCACTCCTGCGGCCTTCCTGAATTCATCGGCGATAACCGTGAATCTCGAAACCCATATGACAGCATCCATCTTTGCCCTTGTCATATCACCGTCTTTATCTATCAGAGTCAAATAACAGTGTTTGCTGACATTAAACGAGGAGATTTCCGCCCTGATGAGAAAAGTCTCAGGCAGAGACCCCTCGATAACAGACCTGATCAATTGATTAAGCTCGAATAATGAGAGCGCTTCCATTTTTATTCATCTCCTTTTAAACCGGCAGTTGATTGTACCACGCATAAGGCATATACATTCAACTATTTTCACCTTTTCTTCCAAGCATTGAACTTCATTGTTAAACTATCGGATACAAAACTTATAATCTACAATATTGTTCTAATTTAACAATATTGTAGATTGCCTGCATCTAAGAAACAATAAAATACAAACGGTTACGCTCTGGCACGGTTCTGGCAATAAACATGGTCAAGCAACAAAACAAACCTTGGAAGGAGATATTGAATGAGACAGATCGCGATTTATGGAAAAGGCGGAATCGGAAAATCAACAACAACTCAGAACCTGGTTGCGGCTCTTGCCGAGGCAGGACGCAAGTGCATGATCATCGGCTGTGACCCGAAAGCCGATTCAACGAGGCTTATTCTTAACCGTAAGGCACAGAATACGGTCATGGACATGGCACGCGAAAAGGGGACTGTAGAAGATCTTGAACTTGAGGAGGTGCTGCTGCACGGGTTTAAGGGCATCAAGTGCGCCGAGTCAGGCGGGCCTGAACCGGGTGTGGGTTGCGCAGGCCGAGGAGTCATAACCGCCATAAATTTTCTTGAAGAGAATGGCGCGTACGGCGATGACACGGAATTCGTTTTCTACGACGTGTTAGGCGACGTTGTCTGCGGCGGGTTTGCC
>JBFLVX010000154.1:0-4711 GCA_040758255.1 Nitrospirota bacterium | reverse complement strand
ACCTTTAAAGTGCCTTCTTCTGCCGATACATTAGTAATAGTCGGAAAGCTGTTTACATCTCTGGCCGCAACGCCTTTGAGTTTCAATATTTCATCCGTAATTCTATGAACCTTCCCGAGAGTATCTTTATTGAGAATGCCTGCTTCATTCACAATCCCCACAACGATCATGTCTTCATAAAGGCTGAAGGTCTTTTCCACTTCGTCATTCCAGACTCTGACATCAGATGTTTCAGGGAGCATGCTTTTGGGATTGGTGTCAGTCTTGATCTTCGTAAACTGAGTCGCAAACGCAAGGGTAATGATTATTGTAAGCAGTACGATCAGTTTCGGATGCTCGACTGAAAATTCAACAAGGGAAAACTTCTTCATCTTTGTTTCTCCTCCGCATTTATAAAGAGTTTAGAATATTCTAATATTTGCAACTACCAATGAAAAAAATTATTTTTTGAATTTGTTTGCTATCTTTTGCCCCTCTTCCAATTTTTCAAGCAACACCTCTCTCATGAGCCCGCATGCAGTGATGACCTTCGGATTTGCAACTTTATAGTAAACATTTGTTCCTTCTCTTTTGGAAATAAGTATACCTTTCTGCTTCATGACCGAAAGATGCTGAGAGACATTAGCAGGGGATATGCCGAGAATGCTCACAAGTTCACCTACGGGTAATTCCCTATCCCCCAGCGCATTGAGAATTTCTATCCTCTTGGCATTCCCGAGCGTTTTACATATGTCAGCGTGAATCTCAGATAGTTTTTTAGTCATAGTTAAAAAGTTAAATTCATGTCAGCTTTTATAACGACTTCCTTATAGTAAGTTGCGGGATCTGCCACCTCAACACCATCAACAAAATCTTTTTTAGTCATCGCAAAAAGCGGGACGTTCAAGGGACAGGCAAGCAGCTTCGCTCCCTCTTTGTAGAGCATGAAAAGCAGATCTTCAACAGCGGGGAGGTTCATTTCATCCATCCTCTTCATAACAGCATCCCCTTCTTCTTTAGGTTGATCCGGCATGCAGACAAGTTTGTTTACCTTGTCCTTATGAAGGGCATTGACCCCGCGCGACCCGAAAAACATTGTGACATTAGCCCCCTCTTTCAATAGACTGTAAGCGGTCATGAGGGCATTGTAAACCTGACATAATTCATCATGAAAACACATTATTGATACATTTTTTATTATTTTTCCTCCAGCCATTTCTTCTCCCTATTTTTCCGCCCTAATCCTGTACTCCCCATCGCCTATCTGCGTTGTGTTGACCGAGTATCCTTCATTGCCTAAAATGCCGGGTATCTCATCTATTGCGGACGGGCAGTCCACAAGGACATCAACGGTTGTCCCTTTTTCTGCTGTTGCAAGTTTTTCCAAAACTTGTGGTATAACATATTTTGGATATGGTCACATAGTATTTCTTATGTCCACTTCAAAGTGTTCAGCCATTTCTATCACCTCCATTTTTCATTATTTCTTTTTTCGCACCTCAATCCATGTAACAAATAAATAAAGGCATATCAGAACTGCTAAGCTGAAGATTAGAGCGCCTCCCCAGCCGAACTTGTCAGGCAGTAATAACGGCCTTCCATAGAGCCATCCTTCGCCTACCTTATGGCCATAAAGAGGAACCCACAGGCCTGCAGCAATCATAGTCCCGAAAATCGCGATTAGGTGCCTGTTATATCCCTCGGCAGACCGCCAGAGTATGCCTGCCATTCAGCCGCCTGTTATCACCATGCCGAATCCGAAGAGAACACCGCCGGCTAAGGTCGCCCAGCCTGCGGGAAGTATGAGCATCTCCGCGGGCCTGAAGCCGTTTGACTTGATTATGGTAAAGCCTATAACGCCTATCATAAGGCTTAGGAGGAGGCCGCGCATCATCTCATTTGCGCGTGTAGTAAAAATCTCTCTGAAGGCCGCTGTCATGCAGAATGCGGACCTCTGGAAGACCATCCCAAATGCGGCGCTGAAAATAAGTACGCCTCCAAGCAGATTTCTCCCTTTCATTACATATGCGGCGGCAATAACAAATAAGACAATAGTAGCAAAGAGGCCTATCATCGGCTGTCTGGTCTTGTATTCATGTTTATCAGGCGTTTTAGCCACAGGTTTAAAATCAAGAACTATCTTTTCAGCTTTTTTCTTCCCCTGCCATATCATTAATTTTCCGCCGAAATAACCGCCTATGATTAAACCAGTCATCATATAGAAACCGCTTAAAGATAATGACATCACTGATGAAAAGAAACCTCCTACAATGCAGGCGCCTGAGAGAAAGCTGCCTATGCCCATTAATATCCCGCCTATGAAGGCCTGGATATATCCGCCTTTCGTATCTTTCCTTATCTTGAACTGCTTGGAGAGGAGCGATGAGATAAAAAATCCTAATATTAACCCGACAGTTAATACGCTCGTCAGGCTCAACCACGGCACTTCCAAAGAACCCCATGGCGGCTCTGCATTAAAACCAACGAGCCTGAATATCCAGATGCCCCAATCGGCAATAGCCGGATATATGCCGCCAAGCGGCATCACATAGAGGAAGAATAAGATATTCAGGAGCGCCAGCAATATACCGCCTGACCATTTAGGCCATGTCTTCCCAAAGAGCTTTGCGTAGATGTTTTTATGAAGATATTCGTAAAGAGTCATTCTTGCCCTCGTTAGGATTTTATCTTTTTATAATCGCCGTACATGGTTTTTTCAAGAATACTGTCAATGGGTGTTTTTAATGGCGATTCTGACAGCCAGTGTTTCTCAAACATGACCTTGCCTAAATGCCATAATGGCGAGGGAGTGCGCATTTTTACCTGTGGATTCGGCAGAGCGTAAAAATTACCGGAACCGAACCCTGCCATGCCGCGTCCAATCTCTATAAAGCAACCCCCTTCTCCTGTATATTCAGCCCTTTCCCGGGTTCCTAAAATCTCATTTCCTATGTTTTCAGCGACAACCTTTGCTTCGTAATGGGCGAAAACTCCTGCCTTGGGAAGCATCAAGGGCACACCCGGCTTCCATTCTCCGGGGATCTTTACCTTGGCTACATCACCTATGGCGTAGACATTATCGAATTTAGTTTTCAATGTATCTTTATCCACGGGTATCCAGTCCTCGGTCAATCCTGATTCCCTGATGACATTGGGTGATTTATGAGGAGGGATTACCAATAACAGATCATAGGTTGCCTTTCCTTTATCAAAGGTTACCTCCCTTGCTTCAGCGTCTATTGAAGCAACCTTATGCTCGAAATTGTATTCGACCCCCATTTTTCCAAGCATCTCTTTAATCATGTTCCCCACTGCTGCCCCGGCAACCGGCATCGGCAGCGGTTCAGGAGTATAAATTTTCACATTAACATTCTTCTCAAGCCCTCTTTTCTTGAAGATATCCTTCAGCAGAAAAGTGGTCTCATAAGGCGCAGCCGGACATTTATAAGGCATAGCAGAAACAAGGACTATTACATTTCCGCCTGAGAAGTTCCTAATCCTGTCTCTTGCTTTCAGTATCCCGTCCAATGTGTAAATGTTGCAGGCATCTTTTTTTAGGGCATCTTCCAAGCCGGGAACCGCATCAGGGAATAATGAAGCGCCGAGGGAGATCACAAGGTAATCGTAGGCAAGCTCTTTCTTTTCGGTTTTGACGATTTTGTTTTGAGCATCAACCTTGAGGATATCCTCATTTATAAAGTCTATGCCGCTTTCGATAAGCCTTGAAATGTCTTTTTTTATCTCCTCAGGCTGTCTGTATCCGCACATTACCCAGAGAAAGGAGGACGCGGATACATGCTCTCTGTTTTTATCTATTATTATTATCCTGTGCTCATTCCCTAATCTTCTCCTGAGATCATTGGCCGTAGTCAATCCACCGACTCCCCCGCCCAAAACTACAATCGTTTTTCCATCGCTTCCCATATTACCCTCCTCTTTTTTAAAAAATGCCTACGACTTTATCAGAGTTTGCCATCAAATTCACCAACTCTCCGTAATCTATCGGTTTGCCTGTTATTTCATTTTCCCCGATGCCACGCATCTGCAGATCATCACGCATGACATTCAGGCTGCCGTCATTCAAACTCCTCGAAGCATATACCGCGTTCTGAAGAAGGCAGACATCGGCATTCATATCTTTTGCCATTTTATAGGCTGTCTTGAATTCTTTTGTGTCAGGCGCGCTTGAGATAAGAAAAAGCATAATAACCCTCCTAAAATATCATTATTGACTGTGCATCTTTTAATGCCTGCCTGAGAATTTCGCCATCATCAATTTTTACGCCGTCCGCAAGGTCGTCTTTATTGAGGCCGTATTCGAGAAGCGAGTCCTGGCTGGCATATATAGCCATCTCATCAGATAGGAGTTCGAGGTTTTCTCCAAGGCCGGAAAAACCTGTTTGCCCAGCGTCCTGGCCCTTTTTGGCGGTAAGCACCCCGCTGTCAATTAAGTAAAGGATCGGGCTGTATTCAAATCCCTTAGCGCCTCCTGCGTGCCTCACCGCTTCCGCGGCATTGACTAAACCGTATGGCGGTTTTCTTAAAATCACAAGAAGATTATCCATTTTTATTCCCCCTCACCCTGACCCTCTCCCGCAAGGGGAGAGGGAAGTGTTTTTAGATTCCGAGATTAATAAAAATATCCGATTGTTTCATTAGTGAGAAGAGCCCTTTGAGTGAACCTTTTACAGCGCCTTCTATGTAACTTTCTTCCGCAATACAGCGGAAGTTC
>JBFLVX010000153.1:0-4726 GCA_040758255.1 Nitrospirota bacterium | reverse complement strand
GGTATCCGTATTTATCCGGGGACGGAACTGGAATCTCTTGCAAGAGAAGAGGGGCTCCTCTCACTCTCCCCGGATAAAATGCTTGAACCTGTCTTCTACTTCTCTCCAATGGTAGAATACGGCTGGTTACGACAGCAGATAAAAACTTTTATGAGCAGACATATGAATTTCATTGACTCGGACTCGCTAAGCCTTCCGTTACTTCCATCATTACACCGCATTGGATACAGACTGGGTCTTAAGCCTCCTCTGTGGAAACATACACGGTTCATACGCCGCGCGCTCAGGATGACAGGAATGGATGCGTGATGAGCGGCAACGGAAAACCACATATAGCATCCCTGTCTCTCGCAACTCCGCCTTTTGCGCTCAGTCAGGCGCAATCACTGGAGCATCTTCTCAGACACTACAGCGGCAAACTGAAACCGAGAAGCCTCTCTATCATTCGCAAGCTCTTTGCGCATCCTGGAATTATGAAAAGGCACTTTGCAATTGATGATGTAGATTCTTTTCTAACGGAAAGCCCTGACAGCCGTATCGCCCGCTTCAACAGATGGGCTGTCGAATTGTCGGGGAAAGCGGTACTGAATGCGCTGGCAAATGCTGGTCTTTCAGTAAATTCCATAACAGGTTTGGTGGTCAATACATGCACCGGTTATATCTGCCCCGGGATCTCAACTTACCTCATTGAAAAACTGGGGCTCAGGCGCGACATAAAAGTGTATGACCTGGTCGGCAGCGGATGCGGCGGTGCGATTCCAAATCTTGAGGTGGCGGGATCATTGCTAAAAAATTCCGACGATGGAATTATCGTCAGCGTATCTGTGGAGATATGCAGCGCGACTTTTCAGATGGGCGATGATCTGAGCCTGCTCATCTCCAACTCGCTTTTCGGCGACGGCGCTTCCGCAGCAGTGCTATGGAACCGTCCGTCAGGTCTTGAACTCATTGCGTCAGCCAGTTATTACGTTCCTGAAGACCGTGACGCCATACGATACGTTCATAAGAACGGCCAGCTTCACAACCAGCTTTCTACAAAACTGGATGATCTCGTCAGGGAAGCTGTTTCGCAGGTAATAGTAAAATTGTTAGAACAGGCATCGTTAAGTGTCAAAAAGGTAAAACATTGGGCGGTTCATACCGGCGGAGAGAAGATAATAAACGCTGTCAGAGACGAGATAGGGCTGTCCGAGAATCAACTATTTCATACGCGTAAGATCCTCAAAGAATACGGGAACATGTCCTCGCCGACTGTCTGGTTCGTTCTGAATGAAATCCTGAAAGAGGGCATTGAGAGCGGGGAGTGGTGCGTCATGGTTGCCTTCGGTGCCGGACTTTCTGCTCATGCATATCTTCTGAGAAAATCCTGAAAGGGGCAATGTCCGGGGCAAGAAGGCATCATTCCCTGACTTCAATAAGACCCTCCATCCCCTTTTCTCTATGGCTTTTCAAAAACGGGAATTTTTTGTTGCAAAAAAAATTAAAGCTTCCTGCTTTAGCCGGTGTGAATTTTATTATTACCGGGTCAGCGCTCAGGGATTCAGAAAAATTCATTCCGGCATCAGGAGCGTTCAGGGTAATGTTATGAGGAGTGATCCCCGCTTCTTTTTTTACACTCAATTCAGCGGGAATGTTCACTTTTAGAATTATGTGGTTAGGTATAAAAGAGTATTCCCTTGCCGTAATTTGCACCCTTTGGATGCCATCGCTGTCAACCTTTGCTATATACTCATCAGTCTGCGCCATAAGATGAAGAGACGGGAAACTCATCATCATAGTAATTGCCAGAACAATTACCTTCTTCATGATCGGCCTCCTTTGGGCAGCAGCGATATGCAACTTCATCATTTTACCACACTTTCAGCCGTCCCTTCTTTAATTGACAAGTAACAAGAGCAATCCTTATAATTGTTAGTCTTTATTTCATCCGGAAGGTTACAAGTATGCGGCTTATTATATCTGATATCCCTCAAGACGGACTGTATCAGGAGGCTGACCTTCAGATAGCAGTCAGGGAAGACGCGGAAAAAGAGAATGCGCATGTAAGCATAAATGTTCATAAATTTGGAAAGAGGGTGCTGATAAAGGGAAGCGCCGGGATGTCGTCGCTCTTTATGTGCAGCCGCTGCTTAAAGCAGTTTTATCTTCTGCTGAGCGCTGATTTTGAAGAGGAGTATCTTCCCGCGCCTGAAGTAAGCGGGGCAGTTGAGCAGGAATTAACGGCTGAAGAAATAGATTCAGGTTTTTACAGCGGCGATGAGATAAATATAGAGGACCTGATAAGGGAACAGTTGCTTCTCGCCGTTCCCATGAAGCCTTTATGCAAACCTGACTGCCGGGGGATATGCCCTAAGTGCGGAAAGGATCTTAACGACGGCCCCTGCGGATGTAAAGAGGACGAGATTGACTCAAGGCTGATGCCTCTGAAAAAAATAAAAGAATCTTTTAAATATCGAAAGGAGTAAATATGGCAAATCCAACTTCAAGACATAGCAAGGCCAGAAGGGATAAAAGACGCGCCAACTGGAAGATCGAAGCCGTCAACATGTCTTTGTGCCCTGACTGCCAGGAGCCGAAGCTTTCCCACAGAGTATGCCCAAGCTGCGGAAGCTACAGGGGCAAGAAGATAATAGAAGTTATTGAAAAAGAAACTGCATGAGAATAGCTCTGGACGCAATGGGCGGGGATCATGCTCCGTCTACTACTGTTGAAGGCGCGGTTGAGGCGGTCAAGAGATTTAAAGGTCTATCCGTCATTCTCGTCGGCGACAAGGCAAAGCTGAGCAGCGAGCTAAAGGGGAAAGAGTATCCTCACTCTCATATAAGCATCAAACATACATCCCAGACAGTTGACATGGACGAGTCTCCGATATCAGCTTTGAGACGCAAGAAAGATTCGTCTATCCGTGCTGCAATAGACCTTGTGAAATCAGGCGAAGCCGATGCTGTAGTCAGCGCGGGCAATTCAGGCGTGGTGATGGCAACGGCCCTTTATGTCCTCGGCAAGCTCAAAGGTGTTGAGAGACCCGCAATAGCCACGGTAATGCCCAAAGTAGAGGGTCGGTTTGTGCTTATTGACGCAGGGGCAAATGTTGACTGTAAACCGGTTCATCTGCTGCAATTTGCGGTAATGGGGGAGGCGTATGCAAAACATATCTTTAATGTTAAAGACCCCAAGATCGCCCTTCTCGGTATAGGCGAAGAGGATGCCAAGGGCAATGAGCTCACAAAAGAGACATTTAAGGTGTTGAGAAATCTGCACAAGAACTTTATAGGGAATATTGAGGGTAAAGATATATTTCATGGCGAGGCCGATGTTGTGGTATGCGACGGGTTTGTCGGCAATATAGCCCTTAAAATAAGCGAAGGGCTGGCTGAAGCCACAACAAAGATGCTCAAACAGGAAATTTCACAGACTGCATATGGAAAGTTGGGCTATCTGCTTCTGAAGAATGCCTTTAAAAATTTCAAGAAGAAGATAGATTATTCCGAATACGGCGGGGCGCCGCTTTTGGGTATAAGCAAACTCTGCATAATCGGCCACGGCCGTTCAACTGCCAGGGCCATAAGAAATGCAATAAAACTTGCTTACGAATTTCATGACAAGAAGGTTCTTGACGCCTTGTCACATGAATTTAACGTGAGCATGTTAGAGAGGGAACAGCTTGTCGCTAAGAGGTAGGATAATAGGCACCGGCTCGTATCTGCCTAAAAAGATTCTGACTAACTTTGACCTCGGGAAGATGGTTGATACATCCGATGAATGGATTACCGAGAGGACGGGAATAAAGGAGCGGAGGATCGCAGGGGAGGGCGAGGCAGCTTCTGATCTTAGTCTGGAGGCGTCAAAAAGGGCATTGTCAGAGGCGGGTATAAAGCCGAATGAAATAGATATGATAATTGTAGCCACTATGAGCGGGGATATGCCCATGCCTTCAACAGCGGCCCTGCTTCAGGGGAAGCTCGGGGCAAAGAATGCCGCGGCTTTTGATATCAACGGGGCATGCAGCGGTTTTCTATACGGCCTTTCAGTTGCAGACAGTTTTATAAAGAGCGGCATGTCTAAGAAGCTGCTCCTTGTCGGTGTGGATGTCAATTCAAAATTCATTAACTGGCAGGACAGATCAACATGCGTTTTATTCGGCGACGGGGCAGGCGCTGTTGTTATGAAGCCGACACGCACTAAAAGAGGGATACTATCAACACACCTTCACTCTGACGGTGCCCTATGGGACCTTATTTGCCTGCCAGGCGGAGGTTCAAGGCATCCTGCTTCAAGTGAATCCATAAAGAACAAGCTCCATTTTATAAAGATGAAGGGGAATGAGACATTCAAGGCTGCTGTCAGGACCTTGGAAAAGCTTGCTTTAAATACCCTGAAGGCAAATAATATAAAACCTTCACAGCTTGCAATGCTGATACCTCATCAGGCAAATCTCAGGATCATAAAGGCGATGGCCAAAAGACTCGGCCTGCCGATGAGCAAGGTTGTTGTTAATCTTGACAGATACGGCAACACCTCAAGCGCTTCCATACCTATTGCGCTTGATGAGGCAGTGAGAGAAGGCAGGGTCAGAAGCGGCGACTATGTACTATTTGAGGCCTTTGGAAGCGGGCTTACCTGGGCATCCGCGCTTGTAAGATGGTAAACTATGTTCAGCAGAATTAAACAATAAAAATAACGCATGACTGTTGATTAACTTCTTCTAATTCGGGAGGATTAAATG
>JBFLVX010000152.1:0-4931 GCA_040758255.1 Nitrospirota bacterium | reverse complement strand
TCAAATATTCCTAAAAAAAGGGGGGGGGATTAACTCCCCCCCTCCCTTTTTTTAAAACAACATTTACTTTAAGCCTATTCAGAAGACACAACCTTGCATTTCAGCAGTTCACCAGAACCAGAATCACTTCCGCCAGGTCCGTTACTATGCGCCCTGACTCTAATAGTGGTAACTGTAGGTTCAGAGAATCTTACCTGACACGCATCAGCTGCTGCTAATGTAGCTACAGTACAGTCAACATCAGTTGCAGTGCGAACAAAAAGGGTATCAGTAGCAGCACAGTCAGTTGTCATTCCAGCCCACGGTGAAAGCTCTGTGCCGTTCATGCCACTTCCATTAGACCTTATAAGTGCATACCTGGAAGTTACACCAAGCGCTGCACTCGTGCCGCCTCCATAAGTAGCGTAGATGGTATAATTATTCTTGTCACCACCGTCCCAGCCAGCACTATCGTTAACACTTCCGTCCCAGTTCGTGTCAACTTCTACCAATAATGCCTCAGGTCTTGTTGAGACTGTACCCTTTATTGCTGAATTGAGCCAGTGCTGGAGGTCTGACTGGGCAGATTCAGAAGCCTTGATAACATTTGACTTTCTTGCCTTCTCCTGTGCGCCGAGGTATGCAGGGATAGCGATCGCTGCAAGGATCCCGATGATCGCAACAACTATCAGGAGCTCGATCAGGGTAAATGCTTTTTGTGTTTTTAGATTTTGAATTGCCTTAAACATTTCTTCCCTCCTTCTTAAAATTAAAAGATTGATTTATAAAGCCGGACTTCCTTAATGCTTTACAGACTTGTTTATCACCTCCTTCACAATTAACACTTCTGCTTACGTTAACATATTTGCACTTTTTGTGCCAAAAGCCTTTAATACTGGAAACCTCCAATATTTATTGGAGGTTGCGTCTTGCCGTCATACTTATGAATCTTCAAGTTTAACTTATATGGTTTGTCACAACTGACAAGATTTGTCAGTTGTGAAGTAAATCCCTGTTTATTCATAATAGAGATTATATTAAATAATTATCTCTTTCGCAACAAAAAAATACACAAACTAAAATACGGTTGACAATATGCGGCTTATTTATTAACTTAACTCACACATGAAAAGAATATTTCTCCTCATCCTTATTGCCATTATAGGATATATCAGCGCGGGATGCAAGGGTGACAAAGATCAAGAGCCTGCCGCAAAAGGGATTGTAATTGCTGGCTCAGCCGGAGAACCTGCCTATGGAGACGCACTGATAGACGGGAGCATCGGAGAGCCGAGCATCCTCATTCCCATGCTTGCCGGTGACAGCACCTCTCACAGCGTTTCGGGTCTCGTCTTCAACGGCCTTGTCAAATATGACACTGACCTGAGCGTTAAAGGCGACCTTGCAGAGTCATGGGATATCTCTTCTGACGGGCTGATAATCACCTTTCACCTACGAAAAGGGGTGAGATGGGCGGACGGAGTGGAGTTTACAGCAGATGATGTAATGTTCGGCTACAAAACCATCATAGATGAGAAAACGCCCACCCCAAATAAGGAGGATTATCTTCAGGTTAAAAAAGCAGAAGTGCTTGACAAGTATACATTCAGAGTTACTTATGAAAAGCCCTTTGCGCCTGCTCTGGCATCATGGGGAAATGCAGTTGTGCTGCCCAAACACCTGCTTGAAGGGAAAGATATAACAAAAATTGATTTTGCAAGAAATCCGATTGGAATGGGGCCTTATATATTTAAAAGATGGACTTCGGGACAAGAAGTGGTGCTTGATTCGAATAAAGATTACTTTGAAGGAAGACCTTACATTGACAGATACGTTTACAAAATAATACCCGACTCTGCAACAATGTTTCTCGGGCTACAGGCAGGTGATGTTGATATGATGGGACTAACGCCAATTCAGTATACAAAGCAGACGAATACAAAGTTTTTCAAAGAGAATTTCCAGAAGTTCCGTTATCCTATGCCTTCATATACATACATGGGATTCAATCTTAAGCATCCATTTTTTAAAGACAAACGCGTGAGGCAGGCGATAGCCCATGCAATAGATAAAAATGAGATAGTTGATGTGGTGCTCTTCGGCCTCGGAAGTTCTGCAACCGGGCCTTATGTGCCGAACACATGGTATTACAATCCTGATGTTAAGGATTATGAGCATAATCCCGCGCTGGCAAAGGAACTGCTGAAAGAGGCCGGCTGGGACGATACTGATGGAGACGGGCTTGTTGATAAGGAAGGCCAGCCCTTTGAATTCACCATACTCACCAATATGGGAAATTCTCTCAGAAACAATACAGCGACCATTATACAGTGGCGGCTCGCAAAGATAGGCATACAGGTGAAGATCCGGCTGCTTGAATGGAGCACATTCATAAATGAGTTCATTGACAAAAGGCGCTTTCAGGCGGTGATCTTAGGCTGGAGCCTCGGGTTTGAACCGGACCAGTACGATATATGGCATTCAAACAAGACAAAGGAGAAGGAATTCAACTTCGTGTCATACAATAATCCTGAAGTGGATGCGCTTCTTGAAACAGGCAGAAGTACCTTTAATATGGCTGAGAGGAAGAAGGCTTATTACAGAATTCAGGAGATACTCGCAGATGAACTGCCGTATATATTTTTATACGTGCCTGACGCAACGCCCATTGTGCACGCAAGATTTAAAGGCATAAAACCAACGCCCATAGGCATAAGTTATAATCTTCATAAATGGTATGTGCCGCAAAAGTTGCAGAGGCACAGCATGATGGAGCAGTGATAAAAACAGTTGTTAGCAATTAGTTGTCAGTTGTCAGACTAACAACTAAAAACCAACAACTAAAAACTCACAACTATTATGATACTTTATCTTATCAAACGTCTTTTTGGTATGATCCCGACGCTCTTGGGGATTACTCTCCTATCTTTTTTCATTATCAATCTTGCGCCGGGGAAACCTACAGATGTGCTGACTGAGATGAACCCCAAGATCACGCCGGAGGCAAGGGAGAAGCTTGAGAAATACTACGGACTTGATAAGCCGGTATATATTCAGTACGGCATGTGGCTGAAGAGGATCGTCAGGTTTGATTTCGGCGATTCCTTTTCCACTGACAGAAGGCCTGTTATAGAGAAGATTTGGGACACAAAGCAAAAGCTGATTGACAGGAGGTTGTTCATAACTTTTTTTATTAACGTCCTCTCGATGTTCTTCATTTTCATCATAGCCATACCTATCGGTATTTCTTCTGCAACGCATCAGCATTCAATGTTTGACAAAATTTCGACTGTCTTCTGGTTTATAGGTTTTGCAATGCCCTCCTTCTGGTTTGCGCTTCTGCTTATGATGTTTTTCGGTATTTACCTTGACTGGCTTCCAATATCGGGATTCAAGTCTATGAATTATGAGTCATTGACCTTGCCAGGCCAGATATGGGACAGAACGCGGCATCTCATACTGCCTGTCTTTGTCTCCTCTTTTGGGGGGGTCGCGGGTTTTTCACGGTATATGAGAAGCAGTACGCTTGAGGTCATCAGGCAGGATTATATAACAACGGCAAGGGCCAAAGGCTTGCCTGAAAGAACAGTAATATACAAACATGCTTTGAGGAATTCGCTTCTTACAATCATTACATTGCTTGGCCTTTCTGTTCCGGGACTGATAGGCGGAAGCGTAATATTTGAAAATATCTTCAGCATACCGGGAATGGGACAGTTGTTTTACATGAGTGTAATGACGAGAGACTACCCGCTGGTCATGGGTATTCTTACAATAGGTGCGGTATTAACGCTTGCAGGAAACATATTGGCGGATATCGGATATATGTTTGCAGACCCGAGAATAAGGGCAAAATGATACAAGATACAAGATGCATGATTCAGGATAAGAAACAAATATTTTCATCATGTATTCTGTATCGTGGATCATGAATCCTTACTGAAAATCTATTTAGCTGCAAATGAGGGAAGAAACAAATATTTATGAATACGCATAGCTCATGGAATTTATTCTGGAAGAGATTTAAGCAAAACAGGCTTGCGGCGGCAGGCGGGGTCATGGTGCTCCTCCTTTTCATTGTTGCCGCTCTTGCGCCGCTTATATCTCCGTTTGATCCTAATGAGATAGACAGGAACAGCATCCTTGAGCCTCCCGGAGGAGCTCATATTCTTGGAACGGATGATCTGGGAAGAGATGTCTTTTCAAGGATGGTATACGGAAGCTGGATATCGCTTGCAGTCGGGTTTGTCGCTGTAGGCATTGCGACTATCATAGGTATAATTTTTGGGGCGCTCTCAGGATATTACGGCGGCTGGACAGACAGGATAATCATGAGGTTTGTTGATATCATGCTCTCTATCCCGACCTTCTTCCTGATCCTTGCGGTCATAGCCTTTATCGGCCCGAGCATATGGAACATAATGATCATAATAGGGCTCACCTCATGGATGGGCGTTGCAAGGCTTGTAAGGGCGGAATTTCTATCGTTAAAGGAGAGGGAGTTTGTGCTTGCGGCAAGGGCTATAGGCGCTGGCGATATGAGAATAATATTTTCACATATAATGCCGAACAGCCTGTCCCCTGTCTTTGTATCCGCCGTGCTTGGCGTGGCAGCCGCAATACTTATAGAGTCTGCTCTCAGCTTTCTGGGTCTTGGGGTTCAGCCGCCAACGCCGAGCTGGGGAAACATTCTGACGCTTGGCAAAGACAATATCGAGATAGCATGGTGGCTTTCCGTATTACCGGGACTTGCTATACTTTTTACTGTCCTGGCTTATAACCTTGTTGGAGAAGGATTAAGGGACGCCCTTGATCCAAGATTATGGCAGAGGGAACGTTAAGAAGGCGCAAAGGCACAACAACAGTAACAAAGTGACAGAGGCACACAGGCACAAAGGTTAAAAAAATAAAAATTGTATCCTTTTTTTACTTTGTCCCTTTGCTGCTCTGTG
>JBFLVX010000151.1:0-4991 GCA_040758255.1 Nitrospirota bacterium | reverse complement strand
CTCAGACATTCAACGGTCTCGGCTGTGTTGTGCGGATAGTCCCTTGCCGCGTCTGAAATATTTGGAACTAATAATAAACAAAAAAAGACGAGAATCAGTTTTGCGATTTGGTTCATATTCATTATTAACTCCTAATTTCCAGGGACTCCTGCCGCCACATTTACACCGAATCTTGTATCCAGCGCTGTGAAGCTGCCCTTTTGCGCTCCATATGCATCGAGAACCTTTACTTTGCCGATATTCATACTGCCGGGGCCTGCTCCTGCGATAATGTCGGCAACCCCTTCCCCGTCAATATCGCCGGCAGCAACATTTACGCCATAGCCCAAAACAGATACGCCTGTAGTAAATTCTGATATAAGCTGGCCTGACGCATTATAAATCTTTACCTGATCCAGAGATGACTTATGAGGCCCTGCTCCTGTTATTATATCATCCTTGCCGTCTCCGTCTACATCGCCTCCTGCTATGCTCACGCTGTATTTTTGACTATATATCGCTGTAAATTCCTTATATAAGGAAGCGCTCCAGTAACCCGTTCCCGCTTCTGTCTTCACTTTCCAGATCTTTACTATTCCTTTATTATCCTTTCCTGCTCCCGGCGCAGTTATGATTTCAGACTTTCCGTCTCCGTCCACATCTCCTGCGGCTACCCTTGCTCCATATCGCAGATTACCATATGCATTCAGGACAATTCCGCTGTCCACAAGACTGGCAGTTGACGAATCATATACATATACTTTTACCGCCGCAGGATTGCGGCTTCCAGGCCCGGCTCCGGTTATCAGTTCATACTTGCCGTCTCCGTCTATATCACCGGATGCTACATTTACACCGTATTTATATGTAAATGCTGTAATGCCTGACATCTTATTCCCGGCGCTGTCAAAAACTCCAACCTCAGCGGGATTATCGCTTCCGGGCCCGGCTCCGGTTATTACTTCATACTCTCCGTCGCCGTCCAGATCACCGGCTGCTACATTTACTCCATACTTATATGCATTTGCCGTAAACTCGGTCAATACCTGACTTGCGTCATAGTTAAATATTCTAACAAGGGCGGTGTTGTTTGCATCCGGTCCGGCACCTGTTATTATGTCTCCTCTTACCGGCGGTTGCACGATAGCTTCATATGTTCCATTAAAATTAATAGCACCGTTATCCTCTAATATAAGAGTTTCCGACGGCGGGGTTATGTACCCGTTAACATCGCCATATATGATTATATAAGTCCCTGCCGGCGCGCCGGATACTGACCAAATCTTACCTCCGCCTGCATATGAAGCCGGGCCATTTATTGTAAACAACGCCCCATCAAGGTTTGTTGTTACATTTATCGTGCCTTCATATATGAATATGCCAAGCGTTACAGGAATGGTTACCGTAGTTCCAGCGCCTGTTACCGCTACACTGCCTGCATGTATTCCCTCAGCAAGGCCGGAAATATCTACCGAAACACTTATAGTATCAGGCGCTGTGCCCGCATTCTTGTCCAGAATAATCCATGCAGAATCCGCAGACGCGGTCCAATCGAGCACGCCGCCGCCTGTATTATTGACAGAAAGTGTCTGTGCCGGAGGCGTTACCTGCTGCTCCGACAGGAAGTCGAGAGAAGGCGGGGTCACTTCCAGAACCGGCGGGGCCGGAAGAACGGTCAAGCTGACATCAACTACATCCGTAACCCCGGTATCTATGGACGTAACTTCTATGCTGCCTGTATAATCGCCTGAGGCAAGACCGGTTATGTCTATGTTGACATCTAATACAGTCGTAATGCCCGGCTCCGCTGAACCCGATGCCGCTGATAACGTTATCCAGCCTTCATTTGAAGAAGCTGTCCAATTCAGGATACTCGTGCCGTTGTTGGTTATATTAATGCTCTGGGGCGCAGGATTAACGGCAAGTTCCTGGCCTTCAAATTCAAGTGACAACGGCGACACAGCCATCTCACTGTACGTGTCAATTCCGAAGACATCCAGCCTGCTGCCGATAAGCGATACAACATACAGCTTGTTACTGGCGCTGTAAGCTATCCCCAGCGGCGTTCTCATCGGATTACCGAGGTCATACACAGCCCCAAGATAAATGCCCGTATTATCAAATACCTGCACCACATTCTGAGCCGTATCAGCTACATATATCCTGCCTTGACCGTCCGCAGCCACCCCTTTCGGCCTGAGCATTTTTCCCTCACCTTGACCGTATTGGCCAAAACTTCTCTTAAAAAGACCATTCAGGTCAAATATCTGAACCCTTGCCCCTGCATAAGTGCCGTTAGCGTCCTGAAGTACCTGAAGATCCGATATTATCAATTCTCCCACGGTCTCATCTATTGCTATACCGCCCGGCTTAGTAAACTGACCGTTCCCGCTGCCGTAAGCGCCAAAGGAGAAGCTGAATGTCCCATCCGGATTATATGCATTTATAGTATTATCCAGCACGTCAGCAACATATATAATCCCCGCATCTGACACGGCGATTGCGCCAGGCATACCAAACTCTCCGTCGCCGGAGCCAAGCTTATGAGACAAAGAGAGGTTCTGGCGGTATACATCTACGCTGCCCGAGCTCTCATTTCCGATATATATCATTCCGTTTGCATCAACTGCAACACTGCCGGGCTGAGTGAGCCCCGTTAATGAACGCAGGTAATTACCATACCTGTTATAAATATTGAGCTTTTTGCCGAGCGTCGCATCCACTATATATATATTTTCACTGCCGTCAATCGCCACTGATGAAGGAGATGCAAGATTGGCTGTTATAGACTGAAGACTGGAGTAGGAAGGCATTGCGGCCAAAGATAAGGCTGCAAAAGAATGCAGAAGAAGAACAAAAACGGCTAAGCAAAGGAGGCTCTTTGTTACATTTTTAAGATGATTTTTTGGGTTCATTTTTTTCTCCACGCTAAATTTTAATGCACAAAACATGCCAACTATCTGAAAAAACTTACATTTTTTATTGATAGTCTTTTTTGTTAATAATTTTAAAATGTTAGGCATTATATATTAAGATGCTGCAAATATTTTTTACTTTTTTAAACTCTATTCTTTAATTTTAATGACAAAATATACCCAATTTATGTGTGGTTTCGCGCATTAGAATAGTGTATTTCAACATAACTTATCAGGTGATATCCCGATTTTGTTTCTCATTTCTGAATTGTTAACCGATAATGATGTTATTAATTAGTGGCAAGAATCTCATTGGGGGGCTATTGCACAGGCTTATTTTTTTTAATTGCTATCTCATCAAGCCTCGATTTGATCTTTTCAGCATTGCTTAGTTTAGGAAATAGCTTTAAGGCCTCGCTGAACCCCTCTTCTGCATCTTTGTAATTGCCAAGATTAAAGTTAGCCTCTGCATAGAGATATGCCATTAATGGAACCGGACGCTTCCCCGTCTTAACGTAATTAATAAAGACAGGGGAGGTGAGACTTAAGAGTCTTCCCCATTCTTTGTTTCCATAATAGCTTTTGCCGAGTTCTTCATCCGCAAAGTCTTTAAAGGCTGAATCCGGATATTTTTTTAAGAATTCCATGTAAAGAAGTTCCGCTTTCTCATAAACCGGGGGGGAATAATCATTTACGTAACTGGCGATCAGTCTCCAGTAACTCTCCTGGGCAAGGGGGGTTTCGGGATAAGAAGTAATAATCTTTTTATAAAGCCTCTCCTTCTCTTTTAAGACTGCCTCCATATTGTCTGAAGATGAAGGCAGGGCAAGTATCTCATTAAAGACCTCAAGAGATTTTGCTTCAGATTTTGTAAGTGAGGTCTCTTTAGCCCCTCTCCCTTCAGTCTTAACCGGCGATGTTGCACAGGAAGAAAATAGAAACACAAGCAGGAATATCAATATGTAAGCTTTATTCATTAATTATCCTCACTTTGTATATAATACAACTAAGAAATATCTTCTTACAAGCACGTCATTAATTTCTCATTTCCTGATTCTCCTTAGAGATGACTTGCCAATGCTAACAAGGATGCATATATGCTATGATTTATCCAGCAGATTCATTTTATGATTATCTATTTTAGCCTTGTGCATACAAAAAACACTCAACGTGAAATATGCAAAATAATATAAATTCATCCGGTTAATAATGCTTAAAAGCCTGAAAGTCAAGATAACCATTCTCGCCTTTATCCTCATCTCCCTGATCATGATTGTCAACACGTGGAGAGACATACATCTCACCGAGCAGAAACTTCTCAACGCACAGAAGGAGAAGACCGCTCTCCTGTCTGACAGGATAGCGCACGGCATCATGATCCTTATGCTGAAGAACCGGTGGCAGGACCTTCAGGGCATGATGGAAGGCCTTGTCAAAGACAGCAAGGAGATGAAGGAGATACGGATATTTGTGCCTGAGACAGGCATTATAGTTGTCTCCTCAAATCCGAATGATGTCGGCAAGAAAATATATAAAGAGGATATGGAGAGATTCAGGAAGGGCGAGGAAGGCGCATTTCTTATTAATAAAGGAGATAATTTGTACTCCTCAAAACTTACATCCATAGAGAACCACCCTGTCTGCTACAGATGCCACTTGGCTGAAAAGAAGATCCTCGGTGTCATGGATATTGAAATTTCACTTGATACGGTATATGAAACCATAAGTCAATTTAAGAAAGAACACTTTACAGACTCTCTTATAGGTTTTACTCTGATCATCTTTGTTTTCCTGTTTATTATAGGAATATTGATAGACAGGCCTATTAATAAAATGATAACTACCATAAGGAGAATAGAAAAAGGGGATCTCTCCGCAAGAATGAATGTTAAGCAGAAGGATGAACTGGGTCTTCTCGCGCAGAGTTTTAATAATATGGTAGAGTCCCTTGAAAAAGCCAAAAAGGAATTGGAAGCATATCACACAGCGCAGATAGAAAAGGCGGCCAAACTGGCATCTCTCGGCGAGGTTGCCTCAGGAATAGCCCACGAGATAAAGAATCCCCTTACAGGAATACGCTGCGCCATACAGGTATTG
>JBFLVX010000150.1:0-5018 GCA_040758255.1 Nitrospirota bacterium | reverse complement strand
GGGAAGAAAAATCAAGCTGCGGACCATCTACCCTTCCTTGATTGTTAATGATTTTTACAGCTATACTATCTCACCTAATGAATAAAAAATATCTTCACCTCATAGTAGGCCTGATTATCATCGTCTTCTCCCTTTATTACGCATTCAAAGGAGTCAAGCTGTCGGAACTCTCCGAAGCCTTTAGTTCTGTAAATTATTTTTATCTCATCCCTGCAATATCGCTGGTTATAATCAGTTACTTGCTCAGGGCAATGCGATGGCATTATTTAGTGCGTCCTGTAAAAGATGTAAAGACCACGGCGCTCTTCTCTCCCTTGATGGTGGGTTTTATGTCTAATATGCTGCCGGCAAGAGCCGGTGAGTTTATCAGGGCTTATCTTCTTTCAAAAAAAGCAAATATCAGCTTCAGCTCTTCGTTTGCAACAATATTCATAGAAAGGCTTTTTGACCTTACCCTGCTTTTACTTCTGATTGTCTGGATACTGCTTTTTATGCCAGAATCGCTTACTCCCAAAAGTCAGGATGGGGCATATCAGATCCTCGATAAAGTTAAGATCTTTGGAGCATTCAGCCTCCTGTTATGCGTTTTCATACTCCTCTTCTCCGCACTCCTCCAATTTAAAAATAACTGGGCTATGAAGATTGTCGGGATATGCATAAAGCCGTTCCCGCAAAGGTGGAAAGAAAAGATCACGGGATTGGTCCATTCATTCACCAACGGCCTTAATATCATAAGGGACAAACGCGGTTTCATAGCAACAATTATTCTCTCTTTTCTTATCTGGACAGTATTCATTGTTACTTATTATCCTATTTATCTGGCATTCGGCATAGAAACACAGCTTCCCGTCGTGCCTTCACTCTTGATTCTCACTTTAATGGTGGCCGTCTTTATAACCCTCGCGCCTACCCCTGGATTTCTCGGGTCATACCATTTAGCATGTGTTACTGCCCTGCATGGAATATACGGCATTCCAAAACCCGTAGCTTTAAGTTACGGGATCGTTGCATGGCTTCTTTCAATGGGAATGACCGTTATCATAGGGAGTTTTTTTATTGTTAAGGACGGCATCTCTTTCAGGCAGCTTGCCCCGGTTAAAGAGCGTACAGAGCAGCCCTAATCATCTTACGGCACTTTATTTCTACTCCACTAACTGCCATTCAGCATATCCCTCTTTTATACTGACAAGCCTTTTGTTTTTCATCTTAACTTTGGTTATCACCGGATGAGTCTTGACCGTTATATAAGCCCTTACAAGGTTTGCCACAGCAGCCTCCTGAAATGTTATCTCCATGCCATCGTTTAAGACTATCGTGATGCGCAGGTGCTTATGGCCTGCCGGTATCTCTGCGGTCAAATTCTTTATATCTTCGTTTCTTACAATCATCTTCTTCGCTCCTTTTATCTTCTTCATACAGCATGATTTTACCCGTGATTGTGACGGAAATCAACTAAAACAGTTCTGATCCTTCACATCCTTTCTTGACAAAGCCGGACAAAGCATCTTAAACTTTTTACACATATCTAAACTGTACAAAACCTACCTTAAAAAGGAGTTACAAATGGAAGACTTGAAAAATTCCGATACATGGCGCGTCTTCAGGATCCAGTCAGAGCTTGTTGACGGGTTTGAGACGCTTCATGATCTCGGACCGGCAGTGAGCGTATTCGGAAGCTCCCGTGCGAAACCCGGGTCATTTTACTATGAAAAGGCTGTAGAGCTCGGCAAGATACTGTCATATGAAGGATTTTCTGTTATTACCGGTGGCGGACCGGGCATCATGGAGGGCGCAAACAAGGGTGCAAAAGATGGCCAGAGCAAATCGGTTGGACTGAACATTGAGTTGACGGCGGAACAAAACCCTAATATGTATCAGGACATAGCACTCTCTTTCAGATATTTCTTTGTGAGAAAACTGATGTTTGTAAAGTATTCCATTGCCTTTATAATATTTCCAGGCGGGTTCGGAACAATGGACGAACTGTTTGAGGCACTAACGCTTGCCCAGACAAAGAAGATCAGCCCGTTCCCGATAATACTCTTTGGCAAGGATTACTGGAGCGGGCTGCTTGAATGGTTTAAGTCAAACCTTATAACAAACAATATGATAGAAATAGAAGATATGGGATTAATTTATCTTGTTGATGAGCTTCAGGAAGTGTGCACCATACTGCACCATGTTAAGAGGGGATAAAGAGATGAAACGGGCAGATCATTTATGGATATTAAAATAACAAAGGCATCGGGCATAGTTGAGAACCTTAACCTGAATAAACTGCTTTCTTCACTCACAAAGTCCGGGGCGGACAGGGAACAGGCACAGGATATAGTTGATATTATAGTAAGTGAGATAAAGCCATACACAAGCACAAAGAAAATTTACAGACTCGCCCATAAGTATCTACATCAGTTTAATCACGCATCAGGTCTAAGATACTCCTTAAAAAGGGCTATCTTCAGGCTCGGGCCTTCCGGTTATCCGTTCGAAAAGTATTTCGGGGCGCTTCTGGAAAATTACGGTTACAAGGTTAAAGTCAGCGTAACAATGGACGGCAAATGCGTCAAGCATGAGGTAGACGTCCTCGCAGTTAATGAAAATGAGGTCTCACTCTTTGAGTGCAAGTACAGAAACAGGCCCGGCAACACTACCGACGTCAAGGTTGCCATGTATGTGCATGCAAGATTTCAGGATCTTAAGCCAGTCATCAAGTCTCAATACCCCGGGAAAACCTTCAAAGGCTGGCTGATCACCAATACCCGGCTTACATCTGATGCGATCCAGTACGCAGGATGCACAGGGCTGAATGTAAAAAGCTGGAGCTACCCTGAAAAGAAAAGCCTTAATGAGATGATAGAAGAAAAAGGGCTTTACCCTGTTACGATTATCTCCGGCATCAAATCCGGCCTAATTAACTCCCTGATAAACCATAATATCATCCTTCTTAAAGATTTAGCCGGGATGGATGCCAGAGAGATCGGGAAGATGCTCTCGCTATCGGAGAACAAAGCCGCAGCACTTAAGAAACAGGCTGATGAACTTTGCCTGTGCTGATGGCGTTAACATTCAAAAAGACGGCCGAACCTTTACTTAATAACGTAAAGAAATAAAAAACCCCACCATTTGGCTCCCGGGGAGGGATTCGAACCCCCCGAAGCATCGGGGTGATTAACAGTCACCTTCCCGAATGGTCGGGACAGCTGAGCTACACAGAGAAGAAGATAAGCTTTACACTGTAAGAATGGTTGACATAAACAATAAAAACCCCGCCATAGAAGACGGGGATCTTTTTATTTGGCTCCCGGGGAGGGATTCGAACCCCCGACAGGGTGATTAACAGTCACCTGCTCTGCCAGCTGAGCTACCCGGGAAACCTTTTTAGCTTGGCTATATTCTCCGTTAACAGTCACTTTCCCGAAGTTTCGGGACAAGTCCCGAAGTTTCGGGATGAGCTACCCGGGAATTGCCTTATGTTTTATTCTTTAGTACTCCTTTTTGATTTCTTAAATCTTAATCTAAACTTATTTCACCCTTGATAACTTGTTCTGTGAAAATTTTACTCTTTTGCTTCTTAATAAAGCTCTCAATCCGTTTTGCTTCTGTCCTCGTCTCAAATTTTTTACTGAAAACCAACTGCCAGTCAGAAGCTCTCTTGGTAAACTTTTCTCTTCCTGTTCGATGATGAAATATTCTTCTCTCGATATCTTCAGTTTGCCCAACGTAGTACCTATTAACCATATCACTTCTGAGTATGTATACCCAGTACATAATCTTTCTTAACAGTCACCTTCCCGAAACTTCGGGATTAGCTACCCGGGAAACCTTATGTGATCTTTATTCTGCTTTCTTATTCTCTGCCCAGCAGGCCTCTTCTTTCTGAAGTCTTGCCCATTCCGCATCAACATACTCCTGAGCCTGCTTAAGCATCCACTCGTTTTCCGGAGCGAACATATGTTTGAACCTGCCCTGAGGTTTAAGGAATTCCGTGAGCGGTTTTTTCTCTTTAGGCTTCATCGTTATTTTGGTAATTCCGTTCTCAATCTCATACAAAGGCCAGTAGCAGGTCTCAAAAGCCAGCCTGCTCAGCGCAATGGCGTCATCAGTCCTTGACCTCCATCCCCTGTTGCAAGGGGCAATGATATTCATAAATTTAGGCCCGGTTATGTCAAATGCCTTTCTCACCTTCTTCATTAGATCAGACCAATGCGCCGGTGATGCCTGCGCCGCATAAGGTATGTTATGAGCAGCCATGATCCTGGTCATGTCCTTTCTCTTCTGCTGCTTTCCGGGTATCACATCTCCTGCAGGACACGTCGTTGTATCGGCGCCGAAGGGTGTTGCGCTTGATCTCTGTATGCCTGTATTCATATATGCGCCGTTATCATAGCAAATATAAAGCATATCATGGCCGCGCTCCATAGCTCCTGAAAGGCTCTGAAAACCTATATCGTAAGTCCCGCCGTCGCCGCCGAAGGCCACGAACTTTACATTCTGGTCCTTTATCTTTCCCTGTTTTACCAGAGACCTGTACATCGTCTCAACCCCGGAGATTGTAGCAGCAGCATTCTCAAACGCGCTGTGTATCCATGGGATCTTCCATGCGGTGTACTGTGATATGCATGTTGAGACCTCAAGGCATCCTGTTGCGTTGGAGGCAATTATTGGGTACTCTGTTGCCATAAGCACCTGCTTAACAACAATCGGCGCACCGCAGCCTGAACAGAGCCTGTGCCCGTGTGTAAGCCTCTCTTCCCTGCTTGAGAGTTCCTTTAATGAAAGCGATTTAGGTTTTGCTTCTGTTGTCATAATATCCCCCTGCTTTATCTGAGTCCTATATATTCTTTAGTGATCCTGATATTTCCGGTTTCAGCAATTTCAATTAATTCGTTCAATACCTGTTCAGCCTGATCAGGCAGATAATCCCTTCCGCCAAGACCGTATATCTTGTTAATCATCAATGGCTTCTTCTTCAGATTGATAAGCGCCCCAGAAATCTCTGCGTATAGAGGCCCCATGCC
>JBFLVX010000149.1:0-5161 GCA_040758255.1 Nitrospirota bacterium | reverse complement strand
TGGAAAATATTATTACACTCTTGATCCCAAGGGGAGAATAATAGTTCCAGCTCCTTTCCGGGAAATCCTCTCATCGAATTATACCTCAAAACTTATCTTTACGAATGATGTCTTTGACCGCTGTATATGCGCGTATCCGACTGATGAATGGAATTCACTTATTGAAAAGGTAAAAGGTATGCCCCAGACGCTTGATTCTGTCAGATACTATATGCGCCGGGTTGTCGGCTCTGCTGAGGAGTGCGAGATTGACAAGCAGGGGAGGGTGCTCATACCCGCGGCATTGAGGACGGACTGCGGGCTCAACAGCGAGGTGGCCCTCATGGGGCAGGGCAACAGAATTGAGATATGGGATAAGAATGAGCTTGAGAATGTTGCGGATCCTTCAAAGATAGACAGGAAGTCTTATATGGAGCAGCTCTCAAATCTTGGCTTGTAATGTATGTCAATAATTCATATCCCTGTTATGGGGCAGGAGATTTTGGAAGCGCTGATGGTAAAGAGAGACGGAGTATATGTGGACGCAACTATAGGCTTGGGCGGGCATACAGAGGGCATCATGCAAAAGGCTGAGGGGTGCACGGTGATAGGGATAGACAGGGATGAAGAGGCGCTTGCGATCGCAAAGGAGAGGCTGAAGTCCGGCAATCTTCATCTTGTAAAAGAGCGGTTCTCAAATATGAAATCCGCAGTTAACGCTCTCGGCTATAACGAAGTGGACGGCATACTCCTTGACATAGGCGTCTCAACGCTTCATCTGAAGGCTGACAGCAGGGGGTTCAGCTTTATGAAGGATGAAGCCCTGGATATGAGGATGGATAAGGCGCAGAAGCTCACGGCTGAGGAGATTGTAAACAGGTATCCTGAAAAGGAGCTTGCGGATGTCATATGGAAATACGGGGAAGAGAGGTTCAGCAGGAGGATAGGGCGCGCGATAGTGAGGTCCCGCCAAAAGAAGAAAATAGCCTCCTGCACCGAACTTGCCGCGATAGTTGAAAGTGCCGTGCCGAGAAGGGGGAGGATTCATCCTGCTACAAAGACCTTTCAGGCGCTCAGGATAGAGGTTAATAAAGAGCTTGAGGAGCTTCAGGCCGCCATAGGCGAAGGAGCCGCGCTCCTGAAAAAGGGCGGGAGGCTCTGTATTCTCTCCTATCATTCACTCGAAGACAGGATCGTGAAGAACGCCTTCAAACAGCTTGCGAAGGAAGGTAGTTTCAATATCATCACAAGGAAGCCCATGACGCCTTCGCGCCATGAGCGTATTATTAACCCTGCATCAAGAAGTGCAAAACTGAGGGTAGGAGAGAAGATATGACATCAAAGCGCTTGAAGAGGAAGAAGAGATGGACGCTTTTAAAGTTCGGGCTCGGCCTTTACCTTGCGGCAGGCATGTTCGCGCTCATAGGGCTCAGGACCGCTGTTGTCAATCTTGAATATCAGATAGGCGATCTGAACAAGCAGAAGGTCGCTCTGATCAGGCAGAGCAAATCGCTCTCAGCGCAGAGGGCGGGTTTCTACTCATCTAAGACGATAGAAGATGTCGCGGTGCAGAAACTCGGCATGACCCTTCCTGAGAGGCAGAACGTATTCCTTGTAAAGAGAGAGGCTGGCGCGTCTCCTTATAAAGTATCAATGACTGTGCCGGTAAGGCGTTAAATAATCTTAAAGACGAATGTGAGTTTTATAAAATGAGAAGGAGAGGGGCGGAAAAACCGGAAATAAAAAAACTATGGGATGAAGACCTTTCAAATATACATCTTAAAAAGAGCAAAAGAAAAGCCGTAATACTCGCCACAGTCATCTGTTTTGGTTTCGCTGTAATATCCTTCCGTTTGGTCAACCTCATGGTCTTGAACCACAAGACCCTCTCTCAAAAGGCGAGCCGTCAGTATGACAGGGTAAAGACAATAAAACCCTACCGCGGCGTTGTATGGGACAGGAACATGAAGGAGATGGCGGTAAATATAGAGGCGGATTCGCTTTACGCGGTACCGTCGAAGATAAACGACTCCAGACTCCTCTCATCAAAGCTCGCTCCAATCATCAAGGCCTCAGCCGTTGATCTTGACAGAAAGATCCTGGCGAAGAAGAAGAAAGGCTTCATCTGGCTCGCAAGGAAGATGGATGAGACAGCCTCAGCGAGGGTCGCCACTCTTAAGGATGAAATGGGGATTGACACTATTGACTTCTTTACTGAGACACGGCGTCATTATCCAAACGGCGAGACAGCATCCCACATACTCGGCTACGCGAACATCGACAACAGGGGGCTTGAGGGGATCGAGCTTAAGTTCGATGAATATATGAAGGGCGAGGACATAGAGGTAACATTTAAAAGGGATGCCCTCGGCAACAAGATGGCGGAGGGAACTGAAGACCCTCTGCCGGGAAACAATTTACTGCTTACCATTGATGAGAACCTCCAGTATGTTGTCGAGAGGGAGTTATCAGCAGCCATGGAGGAGTGGAAGGCAAAGGCTGCGGTTGCGATAATGATGGATCCGATGACAGGCGAGATACTCGCATTGGCAAACAGGCCTTCATATGATCCGAACTTCCCCGCGGGCGTGTCCGGCGATAAAAGACGAAACAGGGCGATCACGGACATGTATGAACCGGGTTCTACATTCAAGTCTTTTCTCGCGGCCGCCGCCCTTGAGGAGAAGGTCGTAAGGATTAATGAAATGTTTGATGTCTCTAAGGGATCAATAGTAGTTGGGGGTAAAACCATCCATGATGTCCACAGACACGGCGTCATCACATTTGAAGAGATCATACAGAAGTCATCAAATGTCGGGGCCGTAAAGACAGGACTGAGGCTCGGAGCAACGAGATATTATGATTACATGAAGAAATTCGGCTTCGGGGACAAGACAGGCATAGACCTTCCCGGAGAGATGGGGGGAATCCTGAGAAGACCGCAAAGCTGGTCAGGCACATCACTGGCTTCTTTGTCATTCGGACAGGAGATCGGAGTAACGCCGCTGCAATTATTAACCGGATATGCCGCCATCGCAAACGGTGGGGTATTGATGAAGCCGTACGTAGTATCCGAGATAATCTCGCCGGCAGGCGAGGTGATAAAGAAGTTCTCTCCTCAGGCTGTGAGGAGAGTGGTTTCAACTGATAGCGCCGCAAAAACAAGGAATATGCTGAAGAAGGTTGTTGAAGAGGGCGGCACGGCGAGAAAGGCATATATCAAAGGCAATTTAGTGGCAGGCAAGACAGGCACGGCGCAGATGGTTGACCCGGCAACCGGCAGATACTCAAGCAATAAATTTGTGAGTTCGTTTGTGGGCTTTGTGCCTGCTGATAATCCCGCGTTTGCGCTTATCGTGGTTGTATATGAGCCAGTGGGAGGCAGTTACGGCGGGACAGTGGCAGCGCCTGTATTCAGGAAGATATCAGAGCATGCGCTCACATATTTGGATGTGCCGATGGAGACTGATGAGAACCACGTGCTTCTTGTGAGCGATGCGCGTAAATAATGTGCAGGAGAATTTATGTCTGAAGTTGATGAAGTTGCAAAGAGTCGTCATTCAGGCTTGACCGGAATCTTAACTCCCCTCCTTGGTTAAGGAGGGACAGGGGTGGTTTGTTTGGGAAATTTTACCAATTACCACCCCTTAATCCCCTCCTAAAACAGGAGGGGAGATGGAATGACAGAAATTTGGAACTGCGGAAGAGACCGCAGAATGTAATAATTATGAGCTAAATGACAATTTCAGAGCTTTTAAGAGGTCTCGATGTTAAGAAGAGCAGAGGGCCTCTTGATATTGAGATAAAGGGGATCGCTTATGATTCAAGGTTAGTTAAGTATGGTTTTCTATTTGTGGCTGTCAGGGGTTTCGCGGCGGACGGCCATGATTACATAAATGATGCGATAAGCAGGGGGGCTGTCGCAATAGTCACTGACGAAGCGGCAGGTATAAATATTACAGAGCAACTTTTAAGCCATAACGAGCTTACTCATATTACGGCTTCAGAGAGCAGGAGGGCCTTGGCCCTGCTCTCTGCCGCGTTCTATGGATATCCTTCCAGCAGCCTCTCTCTTATAGGCATCACAGGGACGAACGGAAAGACCACAACATCCTATATCACAAAGAGCATCCTTGATGCGTGGGGTAAAAATACCGGACTCCTTGGAACCATTCAATATATAATCGGCGGAAGAAGCATAGATTCGCCTCGCACAACTCCGGAATCGCTCGATGTTCAGAGATACCTGAGGGAGATGCTTGATAATAATGCGGACTATGCCGTGCTTGAGGTCTCATCTCATGCCTTGATGCTTGACAGGGTTGAGGGATGCTCCTTCAAGGTCGCGGCATTCACCAACTTTTCGCAGGACCACCTTGATTTTCATGAGACAATGGAGGAATACTTCAGCGCGAAGCGTAAGCTCTTCTCTCATCTCAGTGAGGACGGCTCTGCTGTCTTAAACATTGATGACCCTATGCTCAGCAGGCTCGCGCGCGAACTCTCATGCAATGTCATCACATGCGGACTTGAAGAGGGCGCAATGATAAGGGCGGAGAATATAAATGTTCAAAAGGGGTTGTCATTCGATGTCTGCACCCCTGAAGGAAGATTCAGGGTTGAATCGGAGTTCATCGGCGGCTTTAATCTTTACAATCTCCTCATTGCCATAGGGATAGCGCACTCTCTCGGAATAAAGGAAGAGATAATACAGAAGGGCATCAGCAAGGCTAGACCTGCCTCAGGCCGGTTCGAGAGCATAGCAGAGGGGCAGGAGTTTCTCTGCATTGTTGATTACGCCCATACTGAGGATGCGCTAAGAAAGGTGATAGTTGAGGCAAGAAAGATCACATCCGGAAGGGTCATCACGGTATTCGGATGCGGAGGCGACAGGGACAGGGGCAAGAGGCCGCTGATGGGCGCGGCTGCTTCAGAGCTGAGCGATGCCGTGATCGTCACATCCGACAATCCGCGCACAGAAGAGCCGATGGGGATAATCAGGGAGATCCTTCAGGGGATTAAGAGGGATAATTATACTGTGCAGCCTGACAGGGCTGAGGCGATAAGAGAGGCTGTTGCGATGGCAAAAGAAGGCGACACGGTTTTAGTTGCAGGCAAAGGGCATGAGGATTATCAGGAGATTCAGGGGGTAAGGTATACATTTAGCGATAAGGATGTTTTG
>JBFLVX010000148.1:0-5197 GCA_040758255.1 Nitrospirota bacterium | reverse complement strand
AGTCCGGTGAGATTACCACAGGAGAGACTATTCCTGTTAATGAGGGTTATATAACAAAGCTCCTGACGGTCAATAATATTAAAGTTGAGGAGTCTCTCGAATTCCTGCGCCCTATTGTCTCAAAAGACGGTCACATATCAGCCTTTGGACCAAGCAATATGCTCCTTATTGTTGACTCTGCGGTAAATATTGAGAAGATAGCATCAATTCTGAATGAGATAGATCATCCTCCAACACATGAAGAACCGCCGAAGATAAATGTCTATCCTCTTGAAAACGCCGATGCAACTGAACTTGCCAATGTTATGCAGGGAATAGTGACCGGCGCCAAGTCATTGAAACAAACAGATGCCAAGGGACAGTTAACTCCCTTGCCGGTATCAGTCGCGAAGATAAGCGTTACGCCGGACAAGGCAACCAATTCTCTTATAATTATAGCGTCGCCTTCTGATTATCAGAACCTTGTTAAGGTTATCAGGCTTCTTGACAATCGGAGAAAGCAGGTATTTGTTGAAGCGATGATTATTGAGGCATCAATAGATAAGCTGAAGGAGCTTGGAACAAAATGGAGGGCGATTGGGCGAGACAACGGAGATCCGGTTGCCATAGGTGGATTCGGCAATATGAATACAACCTCCCTCCTCTCTCTTATCAGCGGCCTTTCGGGTTTTTCAGCGGGAGGAATGGGGAATTTTATGTCAATCCCGCTGACAAGCATTGCCTCAGACGGGACTGTAATATCATCCGATCTCACAGTCCCGGGATTTTCAGTGCTCTTCGCTATGAGCGATTTCCAGGATGCCGTCAATATCCTCTCCACACCGCAGATACTTACTTCCGACAATGAAGAAGCAGAGATCGTTGTCGGCGAGAATGTTCCCTTCATATCAAAAAGAGAACGCGACATAACCACCACCAACACTGTCCTCAGCTCCATAGACAGAAAGGATGTCGGCATAACGCTGAGGATCACCCCTCAGATAACAGAAGGGGATTATGTCAAGCTCAATCTCTATCAGGAGATATCCGCGGTAAAAGACGCCTCCGATGATGTTCTCACAACAGTAGGCCCGACAACCACCAAGCGTTCAACAAAGACCTCGGTTATTGTCAAAGATGCGCAGACCGTTGTAATCGGAGGGCTGATGCAGGATAAGGAGGAGGAGATAATAACAAAAGTTCCCCTGCTTGGAGATATCCCTGCTCTCGGACTTCTCTTCAGATACAAGACTGTGTCTAAAAATAAAACTAACCTTCTGGTTTTCCTTACGCCGCATATTGTAAAAGAATCATCCCAATTGACAAAGATAACCCATGACAAGCAAACATCATTTGCAATGAGAGAAAATCAGCGCGTTGAAGGTGAATTAATGGTAAAGTTTAAAGCCGATATTCCGGCAGGCCGGGCAGAAGAGATAATATCCGGGCAAGGCGCTTCAGTTATAAATTACATGAAAGAGATAAATGTATACCACATAAGGCTTAAGCCTGAACAGAAAGTAGATGATGCGGTCAAGGCTTTCACATCCTTTCCTGAGATAATTTATGCGGAGCCGAATTACAGGATCAGGATTGAGGAAGAACCCGCACTGCAAAAACCTGAGATGAAGACGCCTGAAAATACTCCAGATAAGAGTTAATCCATGGAGAAAATAGAGACAATAAAAGAAGAAGATATAGATTTATCCCTTCTTAACAACCTGCCCCTTTCATTCGTAAAGAGCAACATGTTTCTACCTCTGCGGAGGGAAAACGGTGAATTATTAGCCGCTGTTGCCGACAACCGCGGGGTCTTTGCTCTGATGGACCTCTCAAGAAATCTAAACCTGAAAGCTCGGCCGCTTCACGCACCAGAAAAGAGCATCATTGATGCAATAAACCTCATCTACAGCCGGACAAGCAAGGTTGATGAGGTAATGGGCGACATAGAAGGAGAAGACCTCTCCATGATCGCCACAGAGTTCACCTCACCCAAGGACCTCCTGGAACTCACTGAGGAGGCCCCGATCATCCGGCTCTTAAACGCCCTGTTGATGGAAGCTGTTAGGGAAAGGGCAAGCGACATACATATAGAGCCGTATGAAAAAGGCTTAGATGTAAGGCTGAGGGTTGACGGCATCCTTCGCAAAATACTGAGTCCTCCTAAGATCATTCAGGACGCTCTTATATCAAGGATAAAGATACTTGCGGATCTTGATATTGCCGAAAAGAGACTGCCGCAGGACGGCAGGATAAAACTGCTTGTAGGCGGGAAGAATATTGACATAAGGGTTGCGATAATCCCGACCGCCCTGGGCGAAAGAGCTGTGCTCAGACTGCTTGACAGAAAGGCCGGCATCCTCAGTCTTGAGATGATAGGGTTTGCAGGTTCTACGCTGAATTCATTTAGAGACGCCCTTTCGAGACAGAATGGGATCATACTCGTAACAGGGCCTACAGGGTCAGGCAAGACCACCACTCTTTACGCATCGCTCCTCAGGCTCCATACGGAAGATAGAAATATAATAACCGTAGAGGACCCTGTTGAATACCAGCTTAATGGTATAGGACAGATACAGGTTAATCCAAAGATCGGCCTTACCTTTGCGTCAGGGCTGCGAGCCATATTAAGACAAGACCCGGATATAATGATGGTGGGAGAGATAAGGGATAAAGAGACCGCTGAGATCGCAATACATGCATCGCTTACAGGGCACCTGGTCCTAAGCACCCTGCATACAAATGATGCCCCGGGCGCTCTAACAAGACTTATTGATATGGGGATAGAGCCTTTTCTTGTCGCATCTTCGCTTATCTGCGTCCTTGCCCAGAGACTGGTGCGGGTCATCTGTCCGCACTGCAAGGAATCATATACTCCATCGCCGCAGGAAGCAGAGGCTCTTGAGACAGACATTGTCCCTTCCCTTCTGTATCGCGGAAAAGGTTGTAAAAAATGCCTCGGCAAAGGCTATCTCGGACGAATTGGGATTTTTGAATTGCTTGAGATAACTCCAGAGATCAGGACATTGATAGTGGAGAGGAAAGACGCTCAGGCCATACGGACAGCAGCGATAAGAGCGGGATTCAAAACACTGCAAAAAAACGTCATAGAGAATATAACCGAGGGCGTCACCACAACAGAGGAAGTCCTGAGAGTAATACAGAAAGAGAGCGAAGTATAAAGGAAGAAGGAGTACGCACTATTGTAACTACTCAGGTGGATAGTCTGTAGGTGTTTAGGTAGATAGAGCGGTACTAACAGACTACAGTCTAAACAACCTGAGTAGTTACGTACTATTTAATCATGCCGATATTCAAATACCGCGGATACAACCAGCACGGCACGGAAATAGACGGGCTGATTGAAGCTGACGGCCAGAGAGATGCCGCTGTAAAGATAAAAGCAGGCGGCGTATTTCCAAGGGAGATAACCGAGAATGTCTTTACCGGGAAGAGATTATCTTTCAACAGGCCGTCCCCTTTTGTCCTCTCAGCCATAACAAGGAGCCTCTCCGTCCTCCTCTCTTCCGGCGTGCCGCTTACAGATGCGATTAACTCCATATCATCAGAGCAAAAAGGCATATGGAAAGGCATACTGACTGAGATAAAGGAAGAACTTACAGGAGGCTCGACTCTTGCCAGGGCAATGCAGGCGCACACGGTCTTCCCTGAATTCTACACCGGCATGATCGCGGCAGGAGAGAAGAGCGGAAAACTGACTGAGGTGCTTTTAAAGCTTGCCGATTATCTTGAGAGAGAGGCAAACACAAAGAACAAGGTTAAAACCGCTCTCATCTACCCTATCTTCATGGCATCCGTAAGCGTCCTGATAGTATCGTTTCTCTTCACCTTTGTTGTCCCGAAGATAACGAGAATATTCGAGGGGACCTCGGCATCCCTTCCCGTTATTACCGTTGTTCTTATATGGATAACTGCTGCGTTCCAGAAATTCTGGTGGCTTTTCTTATCGCTGATCGCAGGCGCTGTAATGTTGTACAGAAAGATTGTAAAAACAAAGAAAGAGCTCATAGACTCCATCCTTCTCAAAGACCCGACCGGAATTCTGATGAGCCTCTATATGCTCCGTTTCTCAATGACAATGTCTTTCCTCCTTTCCGGAGGACTCCAGATACTGAGCGCCATGAAATTGACATCGAAAGCAACGGGCAACGTCGTTCTTGAAAAGAAGATAATCTCTGCTCAGGAACTCGTTACACAAGGAGCACGGCTCTCTGCCAGTCTTGAAGGCTTTCCGCCTACGCTTCTTCAGATAATATCTACCGGGGAACAGACAGGCAGGCTTCCTGAGGTTTTGAATAATACAGCCGCTTCTTACGAGGCAGAGTTTGACAGGAGACTTCAGAGAGCAGTCGGACTTCTGGAGCCGGTTCTTATTCTGGTTATGGGGCTTGTAGTGGGTTTTATTGTTCTGGCAGTTCTCCTGCCGATATTTGAGCTTAATCAGTTGGTAAAATAAAACAAAGGGTACGTGTAATAAAAGGAGAGAATTTAATGAAAAGATTCTATAAAACTGAATATTCCAAAAACGCCGGATTCACCCTCATTGAGGTTATGGTTGTGATAGTAATACTCGGAATTCTTGCCGCCATTATTGCGCCGAGGCTTATCGGAAGGACCGATGACGCAAAGGTTGCGCAGGCAAAGATACAGATAAAGAACTTTGAGACCGCCCTTAAGCTCTTCAAGATGGATAACGGATTCTACCCTTCCACAGAACAGGGACTTGAGGCTCTGATCAAGGAGCCTGAGATTGGGGAGATACCAAAACATTTTCGCAAGGGCGGATATCTGGAGAAGAGAGGAATAAGCCCTGATCCGTGGGATAACGCATACGTCTACATCTCTCCTGGTACGAATGATGATTACGAGATTATCAGCTATGGAGCTGACAGGGAACCCGGCGGTGAAGGGTATGATGCGGATATAACAAACTGGGACATGTAACTCATCCACGCATGACTCGGACTAAATCAAACAGCGCAAATTCAGAATTAGGCTTTACTCTTATTGAACTGATAGTTGTCATCTTCATCCTCTCCATCGCCTCTGCATTAATAATCCCTTCATTCATGGATGCCGGAGAAGGCTCTCTGAAGTCGGATGCTAAACGCATGGGAAGCGCCCTCAGATATGTTCATGACGAGAGCGTGAGCAAAAAAAAGGATTATCTTTTTACCATCAACCTTGATAATGACTC
>JBFLVX010000147.1:0-5198 GCA_040758255.1 Nitrospirota bacterium | reverse complement strand
AGCGGGCTGCGACCGAACAGACAAAGGGTCTCAGCTTTGTCGCTGACGCAATGGAATCCGTGAAGAACAAGATATCAAGGATCGCCGCAAGCTCTACCGAGCAGTCTCAGGGCGCGTCACAGATAGTATCCTCCACTGAAAAGATCAGGGATATAACCTCGCATGTAAAGAGCGCAATCATAGAACAGTCAAGAGAAGGGAAGAATTTATTTGAAGCTGCTGAAGACCTTTCCGTGAAAACGCAGGAGATAGCGGCTACCATCAAGGAGACAAAGGCCAACAGCGACAACATACTTTCTTCTATAGAAAAGATAAGCGCTCTCCCAGGCGAGAACAGAAAGATCGTATCCGATATGAACTCGAACATAAGAAAGCTTATGAAGGATGCAGAGGTGCTTACGGCGCAGATGGGGAGCTTCACAATATCGGATGAGACTTATGACACCTCAACTATAAAAATGGGTATTATTCCTCTTGAATCGCCGGCTGAGATGTTTAAGAAATTTCTGCCGTTGTCCCGCTATCTTTCAGAAAAAATGAATAAGGATATTGAACTCAAGGCTGAAGTGGATTATGACTCCACTATCAGGGACATAGGCGAAGGTGTTACCGGAATCTGTTATATGACCCCGTCTACATATATTAAGGCAAGGGAGCAATACGGCGTTGAGGTTCTGGTAAAGGCGTTAAAGAGCGGGAAGCCTTTTCAGCGCATTGCCATTATCGCAAAAGAAGATAGAGATATTAACAGTGTAGCCCAACTTAAGGGCGCATCTTTTGCTTTCGGGGATATACTTTCAACAGCCAGTTATATAGTCCCCATGTCCATGCTTCAGGAGGAGGGGATTGCCCTTAAGGATCTTGACTTCTATGATTTTCTCGGACATCATGATGATGTTGCAAAGGCTGTCCTGCGGGGAGATTTTGACGCCGGCGGCGTTATGGAATCAACAGCCGAGAAATTCAAGAGCAGGGGGATTAAGATACTGAAGTTCTCGGGCAATGTGCCGGAATTTAATATATGTGTAAACAAGGAAATAGCCGGAAACATTAAAGAGGAGATTAAGAAGGCATTGCTGTCCCTTGACTATAAGAATCCTGATGACATGGCAGTGCTGCAGGCGATATCGCCTCTCTACACAGGTTTCGCGGAGGCAAAGTATGAAGACTATGAAGAGATAAGGAGGTTAATGAATAAACTCGGTATGCTGTAAATAACAGCAAAACTTTTTACCGGGTTTATAGCTGCCTATGAAAAAGAGGATATCTTTTGCTGCAAAGACAGCGCTAACATTATTTATTGTCATGACAGGTGTGCAAGGGTTGGGACTGATCTTTTACTTTTCTTTCATGCGCGGCGGTTCGTCTGATAACATGCTGCCTTTCTTGCTGGTTTATCAGATTTTTATATTGATCGCTGTCATTTCTTCGGCAGTAATCCTTGTCAATAAAAATATTAAAAAACCCTTAGCTGAAATAAAGATATCCCTTGCTAAGGCAGATAAAGGCGGGCTTACTGTACATATGGATAATGCCGGATGTCTTGAAATTGCGGAACTGAACGATTCGATCAATTCTTTGGCCGAACAGTTCAGACGGATTATGGGGCAGTTCTTCTCAAACATAAAAAATCTGACAATGGAGATCAGGCAGACAGAAAAGGTCATGCGCGGCATTCTTGAGACGGTTAATATGCAGCTCTCAGGGACGGATGCCGTAATATCATCGTTCAGGGATACTGATGAGCAGAAAAAACTGATTTTAGAAACAACGCGGAATCTTTCCGAATTCTCCGAGGATAACGTCTCATCAATAACCGAGATAAACGCCTCAGTCAATGAGATTACAGACAGGACAAAAGAGCTCTTCCGGTCATCAAACAGCGCGTATTTTGCGGTTGCTGAGATGTCAGAGGCTGCCAAGACGCTGAGTGTAAATACGGAGAATCTCTCTGTCTCCACGGAACAGACCACTGCGTCGGTTGAGGAAATGGCCGGGAATATTAAAGAGATAGAGAAGGGCACAAGGGAGTCGGCAAATCTTACAGACAAGCTAAGAGAGCTTGCATCAGGAGTAGGCATGATCAGCGTTGCCGACGCTATGGAAGGCATGGAGAGCATTGCGGCTTCTGTTGCGAAGAGCCGCGATCTTGTAAAAGGATTAAAGGCAAAGTCTTTGGATATTGAAATGGTCATTTCCGTAATAGCCGACATAAACAAGAAGACCAATCTATTAAGCCTTAACGCCGCAATTCTTGCGTCACAGGCCGGGGAGCACGGCAAGGGTTTTTCAGTAGTTGCGGATGAGATAAAGATGCTTGCGGATGAGACAGCAGCTTCCGCCAAGAACATAATAGCTATTATTGAGAGCACCCAGAAGGACATTGCCGCTGCTTTGAAGGTAACTGAGGAAAGCCTTGAGATAGTTGACTCAGGCAACTCGCTTGTTGTGAACACAGGCGAGGCATTCAGAGAGGTGATAGATATTGCGCGAAACTCTTCTGATACGGCCAAGAAAATTCAGCACGCAACAGAAGAGCAGGTTGCAGGGGTTACTCAGATAAGCAGGACAATGGAGGTGCTCTGGGGCATAGTTGACAATGTTGCAAAGGCAACTAACAAGCAGGAGAAAGGTTCTGAATCTCTTATGAATCTGTCCGAGGATATCAAAAGAATATCCGAAGATATTAAAAGGGGTATGGAGGAGCAGAACAAGGGGATAAATATGATATCTAAAAACCTGGAGATAGAAAATGATAAGATCAGGCATATTACCGATGCCGCGTCAAATCAGATAGGAACTGACAAGGAACTGCTTCTTGCCATGGAGAATATAAAAAAGACGGGCAAAAACCTGCATGATGATTCCGAGGAGATGAGGGCGTCTTTCAAAAGATGTCTTGAGGAGGCGGAGACCTTACTAAACAGAATGAAAGGTTTCGGGCTTGAGTAAATATCTGGTTTTCAGCATCGCGGGAGAAGAGTGCGGGATTGAACTGAGTAAAGTTTCGGAGATCATAAGACCTCAAAAGACGACTCCTTTCCCCGGCGTTCCAAAATATATTAACGGGATTATCAATCTCAGGGGCGTTGTAATGCCCCTGATGGATCTGCGGAAGCGGCTCGGCGTTAAATCTTTTCCTAAAAAAGAAAGGATCATTATTGTTTCCCTTCACAATGAAAAGATAGGACTGATGGTTGATTCCGTGAATGAGATAACGAACATTGATGATAATAGTATTTCTTCGCCGCCCGCGATTTTCAGAGGCATTAAACCGGAATATCTCAACGGAATCGGCAGGATATCTGAAAGGCTTATTATTCTTCTGAATCTTGATAATTTATTGACCTCCGAGGAGATAATGCTGATCGGAGACATAAGCGAGGCAGGCCCTCTCAATGAAAAAGGAGGGAATGAGGCTGACTAATAAAAATACGGAAAACCCAAAAGAGCTTAAGATCGAGGAACTGCTTAAGAGCAGGGAAGTTGAGGTCAGGAGAGACGCGGTACGCAGTCTTAAAAAACTTAAAGACAAGGCGCTGGCTGTAAATCTGCTTATTCAATGCTTTCAGGACATTGACTGGAGGGTCAGAAAGAGCGCAACTGACATTCTCACGGGAATTAAAGATAAGTCAGTAATAACTAAACTCATAGATACGTTATACAGCGAAAACGCAAACACGAGAAATTCCGCCATAGAGGTATTAACCGCATTTGGCGCTGATGCCATAGAGAGCCTGACAGAAGGGTTTAAGGCTGCCAATCCGGATGTAAAGAAATTTATAATTGACATTATCGGCAATATAAAGGACTCAAGGGTAACGCACTTTCTATTGAGAGAAGTTTTTGATGAAGCCAATGATGATAATGTCAAGGCAGCAGCCATTGAGCACCTCAGCAAAATAAAGAGCAATGATGTTGTTGATAACCTCCTGTCTGTCCTGAAAGGCGAGGACCTCTTTCTCTGTTACTATGCCATTAATGCGCTTGGAAAGATAGGAGATGACAGATCCGTAAACGCTCTCATTTCAGCCCTTTCCAGGAAAGAACTGAGAAAACCCGCGATAAATGCTCTGGGGCAGATAACCGGCAATGTCTCGCTCTCTTCAATAACGCCATTTTTAAAGGATGAGTCAAAGGGCGTACGCGAAGAGACGATCGTTGCCATAGAGAATTTCTATATTCAGGGCCTTACTGAAGAAATAATCGTAACGGAAATAAAAAAGTCTGCGGGAGAGGAGGCTTTAAGTATATTATTGCCGTTTGCGCAAAGCCACAAGAAGGAGGTCAAAAAAGCCGCGCTTCTCCTCCTTGGACTGTTGAAAGAGAAGAGCGCAATCGCTGGGATTCTTGAGATCTCTTCAGAGATGGAGCCGCAGGAAGATATTATCCGTGTGCTTGTTTATATCGGCAAGGCGTTTCCTGATGCCCTGATGCCTTATTTCAGTTCCGGAGATGTTTATCAAAAAAGGATATTGTGTGATGTCGCAGGACGAACGGGTTTGCAGGTATTTTTCAAACCTCTTGTAAAGATGCTCAAAGATAAGGACAGCCACTCAAGGGCAAAAGCCGCGCATGCACTCTCAATCATCGGAAATCCCGAAGCCGTACAATATATAAAACCGCTGCTTTCAGATGAGTATGAAGATATTCAGGAGGCTGGTATTGCGGCCATGGCGGTCTTAAGTGAAGGGATTGATATTAACGAGTTAATCGGGTTCCTGTCTGATAAAACCCCGGCACTTAGAAGAAGTTCAGCCAAATTGCTTGGGCTGATAGGCGAGAAAATAGCTGTTGAGCCGTTAGGGGTTGCGCTTAAGGACAGTGACCTGCGGGTAAGAAATGCCGTAGTTGACGCGCTCGGCGCCATTGACGGGAAGGAAGTCCTTAAATATCTTCTCCTCGCGCTTACAGACGAAGATTCCGATGTCCGCAGGTCTGCCGCGATCGCGATCAGCAGAATGAAAACAAAAAAATCCTTTGAGGCGCTCCTTCTTCTTCTTCGTGACGCAGATGTATGGGTTAGGGCGACCGCTGTAAGAGGGCTGGGTCAGTCCAAACATAGCACGGCTGTTAAACATCTGATAGCTGCTTTGAATGATAAATCCGGAATCGTGCGAAATGCCGCCATAGAGTCGCTTGCCGGCTTCAGAGAAAACAGAGTAAAAATCGCTCTTCTTAATCTCCTGAAGGATAAG
>JBFLVX010000146.1:0-5455 GCA_040758255.1 Nitrospirota bacterium | reverse complement strand
TAGCAGCGTATGCTAATTCCGGCAGAGATTCTCTTAAAATGCCGAATTTCGTTCTTCCGATCCCTCTTATATACATTAACTACCTCAAAAGTCAGTACGGGTTTTCAATATAACATGTTTAGATATTGTAAGCCTCTGAAGTATTTTACAATATTATTGCAACCATCTTCCGTCTTATCTTATGGGTACATATTCTGAACGGAAGTTGTCTTGATATGCTGTGCCCGTGGATACGGCTCTAATCAAGTTTTCAAACAGGTCAGTTGTAGAAACAAAATCGTAGACGATCCTTCTGTCGGAGAGGAAAAGAGAGGAGACTTTCGGGGCATATTTGTTCATAAATTTAAAATTACGACTGCCGAATATCTTCTTGTATATCGGGTGATCGGAGAAAATTTTAAATTAATTATGATCGGCCCTCATGAAAATTATTACCGGAATTTGCAAAACTATCTGAAAAAACCGATGAAAACCTTCTTTAATGAACTGCAAATCTTTTTTGACTTTACCCATACAAAAAATGTATTTTTATATGTGGCCGCTAAAATTAATAACAGACGGATAACTCCTCTCTTTTTATTTGCAATAGCTGTGTCTTTCCTTATTTTAACCGCCGCATGCAGTAAACCGGAAAAACCAGCTGGAAAAAGTCCTGAGAGCACCATGACCCCCGGCCCTATAATAGATACCGGTTCAGTAAAAAGCGGGGGTTTCATGAAAGAGATAGAGAGCATTAATGATCCTGAAAAACTTGCGAAACTCGGGGACAAATATTTTGAAAACAACAGATATGCGGAGGCTATAGAGGCGTATGAAAAGGCCCTGAAATTAAACCCGAAAGATGCTGACACATATAATGATCTGGGGCTTGCGCTTCATTATACAGCCAGGTCGGAGAAGGCTGTGGAAATATTGAAAAAGGGAACAGAGGTCAACCCGTCATTTCAGAGAGTGTGGCTGAGCCTCGGTTTTGTCCTTACAGCAACCGGTAAAGACAAAGAAGCACAAGCCGCATTAAATAAAACAGTTGATCTTGATCCCAACTCAACACAGGGACAGGAAGCAAAGAGATTGCTGGTATTTATAAAGGCGCGTTAATCTTTACACTTTTAAAAGTGCTTTAAAGATAGCAGTAAATTTAGGCGATATTTCAAAAAAGTCTTAGCTTCCGCCAGCAAAGAAATATGAAACCTTGTCGCGAATGCCGGCATGAAATATCTGAGCAGGCCCTGGCTTGTCCTCAATGCGGGGCACCCTTCCCGGCAAAGGGAAAATGGGACGGATGGGGTTTTGAATACAAATCCAAAGCCGCGCTTTTTGGTCTGCCCCTGCTTCACATCTCGTTAAAGTTTCGCTCTAACCTCGCCCCTGTTCCGGCCAAAGGCGTGATTGCCATAGGCCAGTTCGCCTGCGGAATTTTCACTCTCTCTCAGTTCGGGATCGGGCTTGTGAGTATCAGTCAATTCACCGTTGCCGCGTACGCCCTGGCGCAATTCGCCTTCGCATATTCTCTCATCGCTCAATTCGGGATATTCATTCATGAGGGCCGAGGCCAGATTGTAATGGCTCTGAATGAATTGTTAAGGCTACTCTGACATGAGCCTCCGGGCAAGAACATTAGAAAGGAAAGGGGAATGAACTTTCCGACCGCGGGTTTTGAAGTAAACCCCTTTATCCCTCCTGTTACAGCTTTCATAATCTCTTTCTTCACCTCAATGGGAGGCATATCAGGCGCATTTCTGTTACTGCCTTTTCAGGTTAGCGTGCTCGGTTTTAACACTCCGGCAGTCAGCTCGACTAACCAGCTTTTTAATATAGTCGCAATACCCAGCGGAGCATATCGTTATATTAAAGAAGGGCGCATGGTATGGCCTCTCACATGGGTTGTTATCATTGGGACCCTGCCTGGCGTTCTAATCGGAGCTATTCTTCGCATTCAGTATCTCCCGAATCCAAGAAATTTTAAAATGTTTGCCGGGTTGGTTCTGATGTATATCGGCGTAAGGCTGCTGAAAGATCTATTGATAAAAAAGAAAGTTGAGAAGAATAAACCCTCTGCGGAAGAGCAATTTCAGAAACTGGTAAAAGGATACAGGTCAAAGCAGGGGCAGGAGAGGCAATTGCCAAAGGTGGTTGTAAAACAATTCAATCTCTCCCGCATCGCCTATGAATTTTACGGAGAAGAGTTTGATGTAAGCGCTCCCGGCATAATGACCCTCAGTTTTATTGTCGGAATTGTCGGAGGCGTTTACGGCATAGGAGGCGGCGCTATTATCGCCCCTTTTTTCGTAAGTTTTTTCAGGCTTCCGGTTTACACTGTGGCAGGCGCGGCATTAATGGGTACCTTTGTAACTTCCGTTGCAGGCGTCTTGTTCTACCAGCTCATAGCCCCTTTTTATCCTAAAATGGCTGTAGCCCCTGACTGGGCTTTGGGTTTTTTATTCGGGATAGGAGGTTTTGCAGGTATGTACTGCGGGGCGAGGCTTCAAAAATTTATCCCTGCAAAGATAATCAAGTGGATACTGGCAGGCTGCATTCTCTTCATCGCCGGTCAATATATTATCGGATACTTCAGGTGACTTTTCAGCTTTTGCAGCGTGAATAACTGCACGATCAGATGTCAAAAGCGGATACTGATTGACACCCCACCTCAAATATCATATTAATATGAATTTGACCGGAAGTATAGATATCTATTATTATTTACTTTCAGCGAGAGTGGCGGAACTGGCAGACGCGCTGGACTTAGGATCCAGTGGGTAAAACCGTGGGGGTTCAACTCCCCCCCCTCGCACCATCAAGATAACAAGAGTGATAAAAATCATTGACTTTTAATATAATTTTAGCTAAATTTTAGGTTATGGCGGCAAAATTAGGACAGTTACTGCTCAATAAAAATATGATTTCTGAAGACCAGTTAAAGAAGGGTCTTGAAGAACAGGCAAGAAGCGGCGGCCGTCTCGGCTCCACTCTCATTAATATGGGCATTATTAATGAGGATCAATTAGTAACATTTCTCAGCCAACAGTATGACGCGCCTGCAATTAAGCTCTCTGATTACAGCATTGACCCTTCAATTATTAAATTTATTCCGCATGATGTGGCGCTTAAGTATCATATATTTCCTGTTGCAAAGGTTGGAGCCACAATCACTATAGCAATGTCTGACCCTTCAAATGTCTTTGCCGTTGATGATATAAAGTTTATGACCGGTTACAATGTTGAGCCTGTCGTCGCATCTGAATCCGCCATAAAAAATGCCATAAATCAATACTATGGAGAATCCGATGCCCTTCAAACAGCAATGGACAGCATCAAAAATATGGGGATAGATAGCGCCAGCTTGGACCTCATACATGAAGCTGAAGAAGAAGTTGACATAGGCGAACTGAAGCAGGCTGTTGAGAATGCACCCGTAGTTAAGCTCGTTAATGCGATACTAAGTGAAGCTATAGACAGGGGCAGCAGCGATATACACATTGAACCATATGAGAAAACCTTCCGGGTGCGCTACAGAATAGACGGCATGCTTTACGATATCATGCAGCCTCCGCCAAAGCTGAAGGCCGCGCTTTCATCCAGATTAAAGATCATGGCAGAGCTTGATATTGCTGAGAGACGTCTTCCTCAGGACGGCAGGATCAAATTAAAAATAAGAGGCAAGCCTGTTGACCTTCGTGTATCAACGCTTCCTACGCTTTTTGGTGAAAAGATCGTTATGAGAATACTCGACAGGAGCAATCTGAATCTTGACCTCACACAACTGGGCTTTGAAGAAAAGGCCTTAGAAGATTTTAACGAAGCGATTACTTCTCCTTATGGCATGGTCTTGGTAACCGGACCAACCGGAAGCGGGAAAACCACCACACTTTACTCCGCCCTGAGCACCATTAACAATATTGACGTAAATATCATGACTGTTGAAGACCCGGTTGAATACAACCTTCACGGAATAAACCAGGTGCATGTCAAAGAAGAGATAGGACTTACTTTTGCCGCTGCTCTCAGATCATTCCTTAGGCAGGACCCTGATATAATCATGGTGGGTGAGATCAGAGACTTTGAGACAGCCGAGATCGCTGTCAAGGCTGCTCTGACAGGACACCTTGTCCTCAGCACCCTCCATACTAACGATGCGCCGAGCACCATTTCAAGACTGCTAAATATGGGTGTTGAGCCCTTTCTGGTCTCTGCGTCTGTTCTTCTGATACTGGCGCAAAGACTATGCAGAAAGGTCTGTGAGAAATGCAAGGAAGAAGAAGATATCCCGGTCCCGGCTCTTGTCAAGATCGGCTTTTCACCTGAGGAGGCAAAGACGATCAGGTGCTTTAAAGGTAAAGGATGCAGCAATTGCAATGATACCGGCTATAAGGGAAGAATCGCGCTGTATGAAGTAATGCCTGTAAAAGAAGAGATTAAAGAATTAATCCTTGAAGGCGCTTCTGCTGCCGAGATAAAGAACTCAGCTGTAAGGCTTGGCATGAGGACCCTGCGTATGAGCGGACTTGCAAAACTTAAAGAAGGTATGACATCTGTTGAAGAAGTGTTAAGGGTAACTTTTGGAGACTAATCAATTGAAGCAGCTGATGACAGCCGCAGCTCAAACTTAATATTGATAATTTAAGCTTACATAATATAGAGTAAGAAATGGCAACTTTATACGATCTTCTAGCCGGCATGATAGAGAGGAAGGCATCAGACCTTCATATCAGCACAGGCACGCCGCCCCGAATAAGGGTTGACGGCAGCTTGATCCCGATGGAAGGTCCGTCTCTTTCCCCTTCTGAGACCAAAGCGCTCTGTTACAGCATCCTGACAGATGCACAAAAACATAAATTCGAAGAACACAATGAGCTTGACCTATCTTTCGGCATGAAAGGGCTAAGCCGTTTCAGGGCAAATATCTTTATGCAGAGAGGAGCGGTAGCAGGAGCGTTCAGGACCATCCCTTTTGAGATAAAATCATTTATAGAACTCGGCCTCCCCGACATAGTAGCGGAAATAGCAAAAAAACCGAGAGGGCTTGTCCTGGTTACAGGACCAACCGGCAGCGGAAAATCCACAACTCTGGCAACCATGATAGACAAGATCAACAGAGAGCGTGAAGAGCATATTATAACGATTGAGGATCCCGTAGAGTTCCTTCATTCACACAAAAAATGTCTTGTGAATCAGAGAGAAGTCAACTCAGACACTTTCTCATTCAAGGACGCCCTTAAGTATGTGCTGAGACAGGATCCCGATATCGTTCTGATCGGTGAGATGAGGGATCTGGAGACTATTGAAGCAGCCCTTACTGTTTCGGAGACCGGGCACCTTACCTTTGCAACACTGCACACAAATACGGCTGTCCAAAGCATAAACCGTATCATTGACGTTTTCCCGCCGCACCAGCAGGAACAGATAAGGGTGCAGCTCTCTTTTGTGCTGGAGGGTATCTTATCTCAACATCTCA
>JBFLVX010000145.1:0-5493 GCA_040758255.1 Nitrospirota bacterium | reverse complement strand
TTCCAGAGAATGCAGGCACGGATCCCTCCACTGTCTACCACTTATCTCCACCAGTATATGCATGTTTAGTGCTCTTGTCAAGAAAAAAATTAATATTTTTTTGCAATCCTATATTTTGTGGTTAGACATCATTATAGACACTGTATATTGAGGTATAAATATAGTTTTTTAAAAATTGTATTAGTTAAAGGGCAACTGCATTTTATGGTGGACTCAACTGGAACAAGTTTGACAGCCGCAAGCCGTTCCCTTTCTCTTCTGAAATGCTTCTCGGCCTTCTTTTAAGGATAAGGCGGCTATCAATATTGCTCCTGCTGAGTCAAACCATGAGATACCGGTTATCTCATATCCGGCGCTTGATAATAGGAGGATTGCAGAGAGGTAGAGACAGGTCTTTGAGCAGTTTGCATCAGCTATAATTGCCTGAGAATTAAGTTCCCTGCCGACTTTAATTTTATAAAATGTGAGGACAAGCATAAAAACAATTGAAACAAGCGCAATGATAATTCCCCATAAGGTTGTTTCAGGAATATGCCTGTAATAAAGATTGAAAATGGACGTTGCGCAGAGGCTTACGGCAAGGATATAGAAAGCTGTCCCGGTTATCCTAAGCGCCCGGCGTTCAAATCTGTCAGGCAATGCTGAATCCTTGTTCTCTTTTATTCTCTTTATCATGTGCCATATGCCTATGCCTGAAATTACCTCAACATATGAGTCTATCCCAAAGCCTAAAAGGGCTATTGTTTCGTCTTCAAGACCGAAGAATATCGAGACAAAACCTTCAGCAATGTTATAGAAAATTGTTATCAGAGCGAGGACAGAGGCTGTTTTGAGGAGGGAAATTCTATCTTTCTCTGAAGCCGGCATTTTATATTATAAAGAACGACCGGGGGGAGCGTCAAAAGTCAGCCTTCTTTATGTTCCGTTTCTTTACAGGTAAGTTCAAGCTATACCGTACTGAAATTGGCCGCAAGAGGGGTGACTTTATCTGGCGAAGTGGATAGAATACAGAGGGCAATTTCATCGGAGGTGGCTATTGCCCAAAAGCTAATCCCATATAATTTAGCGCGCTTATGTTAGAAGATATCACAACAGGCAACACAAAAAAAGACGGCAAAGAGTTCAGCTTCTGGTTTATAGGCCGGATACAAAAGTGGTGCAAAGAAAATAATATCCCCTTTGACGCGAAGAAATACGGCCTTCGGGACAGAGAAGACATAGAAGTTAAGTGGGGGATATACAAAAAAGGCGATGTGAGAGATGTATGGGCGTCAAATTCCGACAAGACAGCCATGAGCATACTTATCAGGGGTGACTTTACGTTTATATTCCGCAGGGTTGATAATCACGAAGAGCGAAAAGAGGTCAGGCTGGTGAATGAAGGCGATTACGTTATCTGGCGCGAAGACCTTGAGCACACATGGAGAATGGATGAGGATTCGGAGATACTGACTTTGAGATGGTAGCAGAAAAAGCTGATATCCTGACGGAAGAATTGTGTTTGTTGTGTCATATAACTATAATTTGAAAAGAGGAAATACTTTTTTAGACAAGAAGTTATCATATCTACACTCCTTTTATATATTTTGCTTTATCCTATTTATCTTACATTGGATTGTATTTTAGAAAGGGAAAAATAAAACTCTAAGACAATCTACCCTACAATCCCCCTCAATGCCGCCCGTTATTCCTGTTTGAGCCGGTCACGGACTGCTATCCCTTCATGCCATGCCTTGCCGATACAATCCCCTATTGCCCAGTACCTGTTATCAGGCATGGTCAGCACAAAGGGGTTCATCTTCTTGACATCAGGCTTGCCGTCAGTCATAAACCGCTCTTCAGTATAGATATTGACTATATCGGCAATGAAGAATGAATTTGTAGGAAGCTCAACGGGCTGTGCGAGCCTGCATTCCATAGTGACAGGACAGTTTACTATCATGGGCGCGAATTTAAGTCCGCCGTAAAAGACCTCAAAGAGTTTTGACTTGTCCGCCTTTTTTCCTGAGACTATCCCGGCATAATCCGTCAAGGCCATCATCTCCGCAGAGGGGACATTAATGCTGAATTCTCTTGTTTCGAGAATGGCAGAATGAGAGGCGTTCATCTTATTTACGCAGATACCGATCATCGCCGGGCTGTAGTTAACACGCGTCAGCCAGTCAAGGGCCATGAAATTCACCCTCCCTTCAAAATGTGTGCCGAGAAGCGTCTGAGTCCACGGCAGGCAGAAGAGATTTTTTTCTATGGTTACTTTTGACATGATAGCGCCTCCTTTTAAGATCAGAAATTATAGTATGTGCCACTAATGTTTATAATATCATTTACAATAAAGAGATTCGAATTATGATAATGAGCGCCGCGCGTCAGGAGGTTTTAAATGATCGAAAAGGCTGATAACAACGCTATGCCTATAAAAAATATTCGTGAGATACGGATCAATCCTATCGTGCCGAGCGAATCAGTACTCGTTGCCACTGCCCGCAGCATGCGTCCCAAGAAAGAGGAAGCGCCTGTGCAGCATGATTCACGGCCGCACATAGAGACTTGTCCTTTTTGCCGGGGAAATGAGGCCATGACACCGGCTTCTATAATTCAGGTACCAGCCGAGGGTGACTGGAAGCTCCGCATAGTCGAAAACCTTTATCCTGTTCTTGATGATGACCGGTCGAACCCGAATTTCGCCTTTGGCTTGCAGCACACCATCGAAGGCTACGGACGCCATGAAGTGGTCATCGATCACACGGCACACGGCATCCGGCTGCACGAAATGACCGATGAGCATCTTACACTTCTGCTGTCCCTCTATCGCGACCGCATGGAACAGCTCTATCATTCTGATGACCGCCTGAAATATGTCCTCGTCTTCAAGAATTTCGGCCCTGCCGCAGGCGCGAGCATCGGCCATACCCACAGCCAGATAATCGCAATGCCGGTGGTGCCTGATAATGTTCAGGCTGAAGTCCGCAGCGGCAAGACCCATTACGAGGCCTCGCATCAGTGCATCTTCTGCAGCCTGATAGATGAGGCGCTTACTTTTGAGGCGACACTGTATGACAGGGAATCAGGCGAGATAAGGCGCAAGGTCAATGTCGGCCAGTTCGTTATTGAGCGCAGCAAAAAGTTTGTCGCCATAAAACCCTTTGCAAGCCGGTATGAGTGGGAGATACATATCCTGCCTTTGAAGCATCAGGCGGATTATCTTGACTCAACGCCCGATGACATTGCGGATCTCGCGGCCATATTCAAAAGGACGATGGCGCGCCTTAATGCAGTGCTTGGGGGGGTACAGTATAATTTCTTCCTCCATTCACTGCCGCACGGCATAGAGTACTCAGAGAGCGCGGAGTCGTTTCACTGGCATATTGAGATCTGCCCGCGCACAAGCATCCCGACAGGGTTTGAATTAGGCTCCGGCCTTTATGTTAATACCATCTGTCCCGAAATCGCTGCTGAACAACTGAGGAAAGTGGTGCTGCCTTAACAATGAGAAGATGGAGACCCCCTATTTATTAACCCGAAAAATGCAGATATTGCTCAATCAGATAATTAACTCGATGAATTTATTGAAATAATATGCGGAAGGCTTTGAATAAAAGTATACACGCTAAAGTTCTAAGGTATCGAAAATTATCTGCTTTCACAACACCTGCATTTTTCTTAATGCATTTTTTGGGTTAAACAGGCACTGACTTCACAATCGCTTCCAAAACTTCCCACCGCTCATACGCTTCAGCGATCTCTTTTTCAAGCTCTTCTATCCTCGCCTTTATCTCAGGCATTCTGCCGCCTTTCTGCTTATAAAATTCAGGATTTGATAGGGATTCATAGAGCCCGTTACGCTCGGTTTCCAAAGATTCTATCAGCGCGGGCAATGCCGCAAGTTCCTTCTTCTCCTTGAATGTCAGGATGCGGGGACGCTCCTGCTTCTGACGGGGCTTTGCCAGCTTTACGGGTTTTTCCGTTTTTTCGGGAACTGCGGGCTTGCGCTGACGCAGCCAGTCGTCATACCCTCCGACATATTCTTCGACCCTTCCGCCTCCTTCAAAGACTATTGTGCTTGTTACGATGTTATTGAGGAACTCCCTGTCGTGGCTCACGAGAAGGACTGTGCCCTCGTACTCCATCAGCATCTCCTCAAGGAGTTCCAGGGTGTCTGTGTCAAGATCGTTGGTGGGCTCGTCCATCACCAATACGTTTGAGGGTTTTGCGAAGAGCTTCGCAAGGAGAGCGCGGTTTCTCTCTCCGCCTGAAAGGACCTTTACCGGTGAGCGCGCCCTGTCCGCCGGGAAGAGGAAATCAGCAAGATAACTGATTATGTGCCTCGTCCTGCCGTTGACTGTCACGTGATCGCTTCCCTCTGACACATTCTGCATAACAGAACTCTCATCATCAAGCTGGGCGCGGTGCTGGTCGAAATACGCGACATTGAGATTATACCCCATGCGCACATGGCCGCTGTGCGGCTTCATCTCGCCAAGCAGTATCCTGAGAAGAGTTGTCTTGCCGGAGCCGTTGGGGCCTATGATGCCGATCTTGTCGCCGCGCATGATGGTCGTGGAGAAATCATTTATTACAGGATTGCCTTCATACATATGCCTGATATGTCTGGCCTTAAGAACCAGTTTGCCGGAGCGTTCAGCCTCGTTCAGGCTCATCACAGCGCTCTCTGACTGCTCACGTCGTGCGCTGCGCTCGGTTCTCATCTCCTTCAACGCCCTCACACGACCTTCATTGCGCGTGCGTCTTGCCTTGATCCCCTGCCTTACCCACACCTCTTCCTGCGAAAGCTTTTTATCAAAGAGCGCATTACGCGTAGTCTCAGCATCAAGCTCAGACTGTCTTCTTGTCAGATATGCCGCGTAATCGCAGGGCCAGTCTGTGACCCGTCCACGGTCCAATTCTATGATCCGTGTTGCAAGTGTCTGGAGGAATCTGCGGTCGTGCGTTATGAAGAGTATGGAGCCTCGGAACTCCCGGAGAAATTCTTCAAGCCAGGTGATAGAGGTTATATCGAGATGGTTCGTCGGCTCATCAAGGAGAAGCAGGTCCGGCTCATTAACGAGCGCACGGGCCAGCAGCGCCCGGCGTTTATTTCCACCTGAGAGTTCAGCCACCAAAGCGTCAGGGTCGAGCCTGAGACGGGAGATAACGGTCTCAACCCTCTGCTGTATCTGCCAGCCGCCTGAGGACTCTATCAGGTACTGAATGCGCTCAAGCTCCGCCATCAGAACTGCATCCGCGCCATGCGCGAGCTTCACGCTTATTGAGTGATATTCTGAAAGCAAGCCGACCATATTGCCGAGCCCGCTTGAAACAACATCAAAGACCGTTCCGGACAGATCCTGCGGGACTTCCTGAGAAAGAGAGGCTATCCTCACACCCTGTTCGTATATCACATCGCCGGAGTCAGGGGTTATCTCTCCGGCGATTACCTTCATAAGCGTGGACTTTCCGGCCCCGTTTCTTCCGACAAGACAGACCCGCTCATTA
>JBFLVX010000144.1:0-5627 GCA_040758255.1 Nitrospirota bacterium | reverse complement strand
TTTCCTCTAAATTCTGCCTACGACAAATGGTTCATAATATTCCCCTCTTTGGAAAAGAGGGGTTAGGGGAGATTGTACGGATAATAATCTTCAAAAAATCCCCCCCGCCCCCCTTTGCCAAAGGGGGTCTCAGAAACTGGCAGAATATGGCTACCAATAAATTTGTCGCAGACCCCGTCCTGTTTAAGCAGGAGTTCCCCCAGGATTTCCTGTTCAGAGGATGTAAGTATCTGAGGTAACTGTAAAAAATGATTTTCTGAAGTGGTCGGTGTTTGTTTTGAAAAAAATGGGGGAACTTTTTGCAAGGGAGAAAGGAAAGTAAGACCTCCTATGGTATATCTTAGAAGTGCTTAGCAACTAAGGATATATCAAAAGGAGGTCATATGGATTATAGCAGAATGGCGAGGAAGTTGAGGGATAAGATAGTGGGTTTTTCGGGGGAACTTTCACGGGGGTTGCCAAAGACAGCGGGGCGATTTGTGCAAGAGATGGTGTACGGGATACAAGCGAGTCAATCGGTGGTGCTGACGAAAATAGGCAGGACCTTGGAGGAACCGATATCGATCAAGAAGATAGAGGAGAGACTGTCGCGTCAACTGTTGCGGCGAGGGATGGGTCAGAGAGTGCAGAAAAACCTTCTCGATATGGCCGCTCCCCTTATCGGCAAGGACACATTATTGATCCTGGATCCGAGCGACATACGGAAGAAGTACGCGAAGAAGATGCAGTATCTTGCGACTGTGCATGACGGCAGCGAGGATGAACTTGGTAACGGGTATTGGACGTGCAACGTAGTGGCGACCGAGGGAGAGGGCAGTACGATTGTACCGCTGGTAGGGCGGCTGTATTCGGCGGAAGCGCCTGCATTCGTCAGCGAGAACCATGAGATACTGACCGTGATGGATATGGTCGCCGGAGCTGTAAAGAAGCGTGGTTTGTGGGTGATTGACCGGGGAGGAGACCGAAGGAATCTTATTGTGCCGATGTTGAGTAGGCGATTGCGGTTTCTGATAAGGCTGATCGGCAACCGGAATCTGCTATGGGCAGGCAAGGAGGTGCTTGCCCATGAGATTGCAAAAAACTGTACGTCTCTGTATGCCGAGACGGTGGTGAAAGTGGACGATGGAAAAGAGAGAGAAGGTTTATCATATTGAGTTTGGGTACCGGAATGTGAAGTTCCCTGACAGGGAAGAGACATTGGGTTTGTTGGTAGTGCGCGGGTTTGGGCAAGAGCCAATGATGCTGTTGACGACGGAGCCGCTGAGAAGGAGTAGGAAAGTGCTGTGGCGGCTGGTGAGGGCCTACATCCGGAGATGGGCGATAGAAGAGACGATTCGTTATATAAAACAGAGTTACGAACTTGAGGATGTGCGAGTATTGAACTACTGTAGCCTTCAGAACATAATGCCGCTGGTATGCGCTGTTGCTTATTTTGCGGCTGTGCTATTGGATACAGCCTCGAAACTCAAGGTGATGGCAGGGCACCTGTTAAAGGTGGCAAAGCGTGTGTTTGGGATACCTGAGTTTCATTACTACTGCATCGCTGACGGCCTGACAAGCATCTTTATGCGTTATCCGGGACGAATCATGAGACTGCTACCACAGGCCAAAGCTCAAGGCATGCTGTTCTCCTCCAGCGCCTGAGAAAAAATGGGGGAACTCCTTTGAATATTGACTTGACAACAACACGGCAATTTATTATAGTTCTTATGGTTTCCCGGGCTCTTGTTCCTCAAAAAGGAAAATATTCCTTAAATGGTACATGAGAATGAGCCGGCCGGAAATACGGGATGAATGCAGGCCAGGGTAAACAAAAGGAAAAATAAGAGAACTTCCGGACTGGTTTGTTATTTTGCTCAATGGCATTAATATTGCTAATTTGTCCGAAGGACAACACTCTCATAGGAAAGGAGGTGAAAGAAAGATGAAGTTACTGACCATTCTATTAACATTCGCCATCGCGGTAGTGTTTATCGGCAGCGCAATGGCAGTCCCTCCGGGAAAGACCGTTGAGTACGCAAACGGCGCTATGGGAAAGGTTGTGTTTGACGGTAAGATCCACGCAGACAAGGGACTGAAGTGCAACGACTGCCACACAAAGATCTTCCAGATGAAGAAGGCTGCGAAGATGACCATGGCAGATATGAACGCAGGCAAGTTCTGTGGTGAGTGCCACAACGGTACAAAGGCATTTGCAACAAAGGATGCAGCAAACTGCGGAAAGTGCCACAAGAAGTAACCTGATTGAACAATAAAAAAAGGCCCGAATTTTTCGGGCCTTTTTTTTGCCTGCAATTACTTATTCCTGGACATAGGTCAACCAGGATTCATACTGCCTGTTTCTCCCCTTAACCACATCAAAAAAGAGTGACTGCAGTTTCTTGGTAACCTTCCCCGGCTTCCCTTCCCCGATAGTTCTTCCGTCCACCTCCCGGATAGGGGTAACCTCCGCTGCCGTCCCCGTAAAGAACGCCTCTTCGGCGATATACAGTTCATCCCTCGTAAACCGTTCTTCAACCGTAGCGATACCTTCATTCCGTGCGAGCTCCATAATGCTGTCCCTTGTGATGCCTTCCAGTATGGACGTCAGGGGAGTGGTTTTGAGCGCCCCATTCCTTACGATGAAGACGTTTTCGCCGCTCCCCTCTGAAACATATCCTTCCGTATCGAGCAGGAGCGCCTCATCGTATCCGCAGGATATCGCCTCTTTCTTTGCCAGCTGGGAATTCACATAATATCCGCAGACCTTCCCCCTTGAAAGGTTAGAGTTGACATGGCCTCTTATGAATGAAGAGACCTTTATTCTTATGCCTTTGGTGATTCCCTCTTCCCCGAGATAGGTTCCCCAGGGCCATACCGCTATGGAAACCTTCACCGGATTGTCTTTGGGATAAAGCCCCATGGCGCCGTAACCGATGTAGACGAGGGGTCTTATATAACACTCCTTGATCTTATTGACCGCCACCGTCTTAATGATGGCTTCCATGATCTCTTTTTCCGTGAAAGGAATCTTCATAAGGAAGATATGAGCTGAACTGAACAGTCTCTCCACATGCTCTTTGAGCCTGAATATCGCCGGGCCCTTTTCCGTCGCATAGCACCTGATCCCTTCGAAAACCCCGAGACCGTAATGAAGTGAATGGGTCAGGATATGGACATTAGCCCTCTCCCATTCCACAAATTCACCGTCCATCCATATTTTTTCGGTTTTTTCAATCATAGACTTATATTTATAGCAGTAGACACAGGGAAGTGTCAACACAGTTCTCTTTAATTTCTCTATAAGAAAGATTCATGGGATATTTTCTTGACAGCATTATATCATTATAATATCATATCAACATGATGCAAAAAGAAACGATACCGTTGCATAATAAAACTATAGACCGCTTCAACAGGGAAAAGCTCTACATCCAGCTCACACGCATTCTTTTGGAGGAAATTCATTCAGGGAGATGGCAGCCGGGCCGAAGAATTCCCACCGAAGAAGAGCTCTGCAGGGAATACAACGTCAGCAAGGTCACTGTCCGGCAAGCAATACTCAATCTCGCCTCGGAAGGATATCTGCTCAAGGTTCAGGGCAAGGGCACATTTGTCACCGGTGTCCTGCCGGAGGGCTGTCTTGCCATGAGGACGAGGTTTACGGAGGAAATGTTTGGGAAAGAGGTGAAGGTACGGAAAGAAATACTCTACAAAGGAAAAAAGACCCCGCCCCCTGATGCAAGCGGGTACTTGAGAACCACTGACAAAACATATTCTATCCTGAGTAAACGGGTGGTCAACGGAAAACCGGTGTACCTTGAGGAATCATTTGTTCCCTATCGGATGGCGCCCGGCATAGAAGAGGTTGATTTTTCCCGTCACTCCCTCTATTCAGCGCTTCAGGAAATGGGAATAAAGAAGATATTTAAAGTTATTCAGACCGTCGAAATCTCACCGGTTCGGGGCGAGAACGCAAAGCAGCTCGATGTTCGAAGCGGCGTCCCTGTCCTTGTGGTTCACAGGCTTCTTCTCAGTTCCGATAATACTCCGGTAGCTTATACCAGATTCCTCGGCAGAAGCGACCGGTATAAATTCCAGACTGAATTTGAAAGGATACGCTAATAACTTTTTGGGAGAAAGGATTATGGACATGGTATCGAGAACATCAAGAATCAGTAATCGGAATGCAAAGCTGCAGAACCTTATGGCTTTCATCTCCATAGTGTGTGTCTTGTTTTTATTCTGCAGTTTTGCATTTGCATCAACCGAATCAACCACAGTTCCCGCGCCCTCCGAGTCGTCTGCGCCCTGGTGGGTCTGGCCCCTCGTCTTATTTGTGGTCACCTTTGCGCTCGGCATCGTAGCGGTCCTGGGGGGTGTAGGCGGCGGGGTGCTCTTCGTCCCCATCATCGGAGGCTTTTTTCCGTTCCACATCGACTTTGTGAGGGGAGCAGGGCTTCTCGTCGCCCTTTCGGGCGCCCTTGCCGCAGGTCCTGGTCTCCTTAAGAAAGGCATGGCGGATTTACGGTTGGCCCTGCCTGTGGCGCTTATCGCCTCTGCATGCGCCATCGTCGGGGCAATGTTGGGACTCGCTCTTCCTGCCAAGGTTGTCAACACGGCCTTAGGCGCCACCATACTCGGCATTGTCGCAATCATGTCTATTGCAAAAAAATCTGAATATCCCGAGGTCAAACAGGCGGATGCCCTCTCCACCGCCCTCAGGATAAACGGTATTTACCACGAGGCATCCACCGGGCATGAGGTCAACTGGAAGATCCACAGGACCCCCCAGGGGCTCGCGACCTTCATCCTCATTGGCGTCATGGCCGGCATGTTCGGTCTCGGCGCCGGATGGGCAAATGTGCCGGTCTTGAATCTCATGATGGGTGCTCCGTTAAAGGTCTCCGTTGCAACGAGCAAGTTTCTGCTCTCCATAACCGATACCTCTGCAGCGTGGATTTATGTTAATAATGGAGCGGTATTGCCGATGATGGTTGTCCCGTCCATTATCGGCATCATGATGGGATCCATCGTAGGGGTGAAAATCCTGGCAAAGACAAAACCTGCAGCGGTGCGTTCCATTGTGATCGTCATGCTTCTCTTTGCGGGTCTGAGGGCGCTGCTGAAAGGTCTCGGCATCTGGAATTGAAATGGCGGAAACTGATTGCTCATAGCTCATAGTTTATTTGTTGGACCATGAGCTATGTACCATAAACCATGAGCTAATTAAAGGAGGAATGAAATGGGAAAAGAGGTAAAGGCAACAGAAGAGCAGGTCGCTTACGCAAAGCTCCTTGACGTCGGCATGAAAGCCGGCTTGCTCGCTCTCATCGCTACTTTTGTCATTTACGTCATGGGGATCCTTACCCCCCATGTGCCGGTGAACGATCTTCCGAAGTACTGGGCCATGCCGGTGAAGGAATACCTGGAAGCGACCGATATACATCCCGGCTGGTCATGGCTCGGCATGGTCGGCAGGGGGGATTTCCTTAACTTTATCGGAATAGCCTTTCTCGCGGGGGTAACAATCCTCTGCTATATGAGGATTATACCGATTCTCTTCAGGAAGAAGGATTCGGTATACGGTATTATTGCGGCGCTTGAAGTTCTGGTACTGGCGCTCGCGGCCTCAGGGATCCTCAGAG
>JBFLVX010000143.1:0-5659 GCA_040758255.1 Nitrospirota bacterium | reverse complement strand
ATCCCTCTTTTGGAGAAGGCCGGGGATGCTAAATGTTTCAGGTATTATCACGGGACAGGAAAAGCTCCTGATGGATGCCCAAGCTGCGCCTGCCTTAAGACAGGCCAGCCCGCTTTTTTTGAAATATTCGAGCCTCATCTGAATAAATATATTGAGATAAGGGCTATCCCGCGTTTTGATAAAGATAATAATTTTACAGGGCTTATACATGTCGTAAGGGATATAACCGAGCAGAAACAGTATCAGGAAGCAATCTTGAAGGAAAGGGATTTCTTGCAGTTAGCCATCAACAGCCTGCCCGGCATTTTCTACCTATTTGACCGTACAGGGAAGTTTATGCGCTGGAATAAAAATTTTGAGATAGTTACCGGGTACTCTGCCGGGGAGATAAGCCTGATGAGTCCTCTGGATATATTTGAAGGAGCGGACAAGGTTCTCATCCGGGAGCGGATTGAGGAGGTCTTTGCAAAGGGGTTTGCGGAAGTTGAGGCATTTCTTACCTCAAAGCTCGGCAGGCATACGCCTTATTACTTCAACGGCCATGTAATTCAGGCAGACGGAAAAGAATGTCTCATTGGCATGGGCATTGACATTACCGAGCGCAAGCGGACAGAGGATTTCTTAATTGAGGCTGAGGAGCGTTACAGGCAGATATTTGAGAGCGCGGCGGATGCCATCTTCATACTCGACAAGAAGGGGAACTTCCTGAACGTCAACAGGATAGCCTATGAGAGGCTCGGCTACACTAAAGAGGAGATGCTTGCCATGAACATCCGCGAGCTTGACCCGCCCGAGTTTGCAGTTATTGTCCCTGAGCGCCTTAATAAGATAGAGCGTGACGGCACAGCGATCTTTGAGTCTGCTCACAAGAGAAAAGACGGGACAGTGATGCCGGTAGAGGTGAATTCCAGATTATTCAACTACATGGGGCAGGAGGTATTCTTCAGCGTAATTCGTGATATCACAGAGCGCAAGCGCATGGAGGAGGAGATACGTAAAAGCGGGACTGAATTTAAAAAACTTTACACTGAATTTCACGCGCTTCTTGACGCCATTCCCGATAACCTGACGCTTCAGGACAGAGACCTGAATATTTTATGGGCAAATAAGGGAGCTGCAAATGCTCTCGGTAAAAAGGTGGAAGAACTTACCGGACAGCACTGCTATGAGATGCTGCACAACCGCGCAACGCCCTGTGAGCCGTGCCCTGTTATGGAGAGTTTTAAAACAGGCCAGCCCGCAAGTCTTACTGTCATGACACCGAATAACAGGCTATGGGATTTGAGAACTGTTCCATTGACCGATGAACTTGGAAATGTTGTCAGCGTGATAGAGGTCGGCAGGGACATCACCGAGCACCGCAAGATGGAGGAGCATCTCAGGCAGGCTCAGAAGATGGAGAGCGTGGGCCAGCTTGCCGGAGGCGTGGCGCATGACTTTAACAATATTCTTACAGCCATAGTAAATCATGCCTACATACTAAAGAAGAGGTTTGAAGAAGATAAGCCGGCTGTGGAGGGCATAGAAAAAATACTTTTGTTGTCACAAAATGCCGCAAAGATAACACAGGAACTTCTAATCTTCAGCCGCAAACAGCCTCTTGAGACTGCCCCCCTCAATCTTAATGATTTCATTGCGGGCACAATAAAATTCATGAGGAATTTCATTCCCGAGAACATAGAGATAAGAACGGAACTGGCAGAAGACGCCCTGATGATAACAGCCGATAAAAATCAGATGGATCAGATAATGATGAACCTCTCTTCAAATTCCGCTGATGCGATGCCTGACGGAGGCCTGCTGACAATAAAGACAGAGCATGTGTATATGGATGATAACTTTATCACCCTTCACGGCTTCGGCAGGGAAGGGAGGTACGCTCTTCTCTCTTTTACGGATACAGGCATAGGCATGGACAGAGACACTCTAAATAGGGCATTTGAACTCTTCTTCACAACCAAGGAGGTGGGGAAAGGCACAGGATTAGGGCTTTCCATTGTCTACGGAATAGTCAAGAAGCATGACGGCTATATAAACGTCTACAGCGAGCCGGGAATCGGAACGACCTTCAATATATATCTGCCCGAGATAAAGGCTGAAGCAGAGACTCCGGCACCGGTCAGCGGCAAATACCTGAATGGAAAAGGAGAGACCATTCTTTACGCAGAAGATGAACCCGGGGTGAGGGAATCCATGATAAAGATACTTGAACATTTTAATTACAAGATCATAGCAGCGGTGGACGGGAAGGACGCGGTTGAGAAATTTTCAGAGCATAAGGATGAGATCAATCTCCTTGTTTTTGATGTTGTCATGCCGAAGATGGGCGGACAGAAGGCATTTCAGGAGATAAGAGCTATAATGCCTGAGATGAAAGTCATATTTGCGAGCGGTTACGCAAATGACGAGATCAGCACGCAGGAGATACATAAAGAGGGGGTCTTCTTTTTGATGAAACCTCTCTATCCTGAAAAACTCCTTTCAAAGATACGCGCGGTATTGGATTCGTAGAAATAATGCCCCTGGCTTTCAGCCCCCCCCTCTTAAAGTCTCTTACCACCCCGGCCTACCGGCCACCCCTCCTAAAATAGGAGGGGTGCTTTTGGTTATTAACGCCCCTCCTTTGTTAAGGAGGGGTAGGGGTGGTGGTTTTAGAGCCGGGTTACTCGCAGACCACATACCCCTTCACCTTTTCGAGCCTCTTTCCCTTCACTCCTAAATCCTCGATACGGTTAATTCTCCCTTGTCCGCGCATCTTGAGTATCCTGTTTACCGTATCAGGCCCAAGCCCCGGAACTCTCAGCAGAGCTTCCTTATCGGACGTATTTATTCTTACAGGATAGAATTCGGGATGGCTCTCAGCCCATATTTCCTTGGGGTCTTTATCGAGGCTCAGATTGCCGCTCTCGTCAAGCGGGATATCGTCTCCTTTAAATCCGTACCTGCGGATAAGATAATCGGTCTGATATAAACGGTGCTCTCTGATAAAGGTCTCATTATTGCCGGACAGGGCTCTCTTTTCACCGGGGATGGCAGCGTCGCCGAGCCCTTTCTGATAGGCTGAGAAATAGACCCGTTTGAAATGCAGGCGGTTATATAGTCCTGACATATAATCTATAATCTCCGAGTCCCTTTCATCAGACGCGCCAACGATAAATTGTGTCGTGCATTTCACCCTTGAAAACCTGCTGCCGTTTTCAGTGAGCCTGCTCATAAGCTTCAAAGGGCGTATGATATCTTTTGTGTAATCCTTTTTGTCTGAGAGTATATCGAAGCGCTTTTTGCCCGGAGTCTCAATGTTGAGCGACACCGCGCTTGCAAGAGATATGGAATCCTCAATCGCCGCATCTGAAGCGCCGGGTATGATCTTGAGATGTATGTAGCCTCTGTAATTATGTCTGCGTCTCAGAATACGCGCAACCGAGTTGATTTTATCCATTGTATAATCCGCGTCTCTGATGACAGCGGAACTCAGGAAGAGGCCGAAGACCTTTTTTTTGATGAGATACTCCATAAATATTTTTGCAACCTCATCAGGGTGGAGTGTGCACCGCCGTACATCTCTCTCCGCACGGAGAGGACAGTACTTGCAGTCGTTTACGCAGGAGTTGGAGAGGAGCGTCTTAAGCAGGATGGAATACCCGCCCTGCGGCAGTGTGACGGGATAGAGCCATTTGCCGTCTGAGCCTCTTGAACGGCGGTCATCCTTGCCCGTGCCGCACGCGCAGGCAAGGTCATACTGCGAATCCTCGGAAAGCGCCTTGAGTTTTTCGATCGTATCCATGTAACTGCCTAATTATATCATTAATGAAACTGCCGCAACTTGGATATATTTTTGACACCCTCTGGAAATTTGTGCTTTAATAAAAACCGCAGCAGGAGCGATATGACCGAACTTGAAAAATTAAAACATCTTATCGAACACTGGATTGAGCACAACGAAGCCCACGCGAAGACATACGGCGAATGGGCGGCAAAGGCGGAAGCTCTCGGCGAGAGAGAACTCTCTGATCTTCTTGAAAAGATTGTTGAAGAGAGCGGGAAGTTGAATGTTCTCTTCAGCAAGGCGATGAAGTTAATTAAGTAACTCCCCACAGGGCGTTATTCTGCTACAATAATTCATGTCTTCTTTGTATCTCCATATCCCGTTCTGTATCAGGAGGTGTATCTACTGCGATTTTGTTTCCGGGATATATGATCCTGAAAAGGCGGATGAATACATCTCCGCCCTGAAGAAAGAGATTCTATCAATTCCTCGCGGCGCTTCATTTTCAACTCTCTTTATCGGAGGCGGGACGCCTACCGCTCTCTCCGCTGATGCCCTGAGAGATTTAATCAAGCATATCTTTAGTCATATCGCCTTCGCTGACAACTATGAGGCTACAATTGAGGCGAATCCCGGCACTTTAAACAAAGAAAAACTGACGGTAATCAGAGAAACTGGAATAAACAGGATAAGCATAGGCATCCAGTCATTTAATGATGATGAGCTTAAGATTCTTGGAAGGCTGCACTCTTCCTCAGTTGCAGAGCAGGCGGTTCATCTTGCAAGAGACGCCGGTTTTGAAAATATCGGAATTGACCTCATATACGGCATACCGGGGCAGGGCATGGAAAGCTGGAATAAAACGCTTGAGAGCGCGGTAAAGTTAAAGCCGAGGCATATATCTGCATATGAGTTGACAGTTGAAAAGGGAACGGTTTTATACGCAAGGCATCAAGAGGGCATATTGAAATCCCTTGATGATGATTTGATTGCTGAAATGTATAATCACACAATTGATTTCCTGAAGTCCAAAGGTTACGGTCACTATGAAATCTCCAATTTCGCCGTGCCCGGTTATTCATGCAGGCACAATCTGAATTACTGGGACAGGGGAGAATATTACGGCGCTGGACTTGGCGCGCACTCATTTATAAACGGGAACCGTTTTTATAACACCGGCAATGTTGAGGATTACCTTAAAGCTGTCTCAGAGAAGAGAAGCCCTGTCAAAGCAACAGAACATATCACAAAAGATAAGGCTTTATCAGAAGCAGTCTTTCTTGGATTGAGAAAGACCGAAGGGATATACCTCAAAGCTTTCTTTGAACATTATGGGCAGGATTTACTTAAATTTTATAACAAGGAGATTCATGAACTGCGGGCGGCAGGATTGATAGAGCTTGTTAGTTCAAACTGTTCAATTAGTTCAAGCAGTTCAAACGGCTTGAGCGGTTTGAACGGTTTAAACCGCTATTTAAGGCTCACCAGACGCGGCTTGCTCCTTTCAAACGAGGTATTCGTTAAATTTGTCTGATTTTTTCAATTATGACGCTTCTGTAAGACATGGTATAATATACAAACTGTAAGAGTTAATAAAACGGGAAAGAGCGTGAAATATGGATATGAAATTTGAACCAAAATGGATAGCGTGGGAGATTACAAGACGGTGTAATCTCAGGTGTGTTCACTGCCGTTCGTCATCCGAGATGGAGGCAAAGGATCACCCTGATTTTTCAACTGAAGAAGCGTACAGAGTGATCGATGACATTTCAAGTTATGCAAAGCCGGTAATGGTGCTGTCGGGCGGAGAGCCTCTGCTCAGAAAAGATGTATTTGATATAGCGAAGTACGGAACCGGGAAAGGGCTCAGGATGTGCCTTGCCACAAACGGCT
>JBFLVX010000142.1:0-5706 GCA_040758255.1 Nitrospirota bacterium | reverse complement strand
ATTGTTTTATCGCTTTCTTTTCTGGCGATGAGCGCCTGTGAGAAGAAAAAGCCCGAGGAAGCTGCGGCTCCGGCAAAGGCAGCAACTCCTGACAGCGAAGGAGCAAAACTATTCAAGCAGCACTGCGAGGTCTGTCACGGCGAAGGCGGGAAAGGCAACATCGGCCCTGACCTTACTGACAGCAAATGGAAATATGGAAGCTCTGATGACGATCTCTTCGCCTCAATATCAAAAGGAAGAAGCGGCGGAATGCCTTCATGGGAAAACCAGCTTGGGCCCGACAAGATAAAGGAGCTGATAGCTTACATAAGGAGCATCAGTGAAAAGTAAGGTCTTTCTGCTAGCAATCTTATCTTTCTCCCTGTTCGCAGTAAGCGTTTTGGGGATGGAGCACAATCATCCCCCTTCTGACGCTGACGCAAAGGCGGACTGTGCTATTAATAAAGGCCCGTGCATTAAAATGATCGGCTCAGACAATATTCAGGTAGAGTTCAATATTAATCCTAAACCGGTAAAGAGCATGAACGATCTTCTCTTCACGGTTCTTCTTAAAGGAGAAAAACAGCCTGTCTCAGATGCCGGCGTCTCCATAGACCTGACCATGCCGGGGATGTTCATGGGCGTCAACAAACCTCTTCTTAAACATGTTAAAGACGGCAGATATGAAGGCAGAGGGGCTTTGCCGGTCTGTCCTCACGGAGGCAAGCTGTGGAAGGCGGAGGTAGAGGTCATTAGAGAAGGCAAGGCAGCTTCTGTCAGCTTCTTATTTGAGGTTGACTGATGGAGGCGGAATACACGCTCGCCTTCACAACCGGCATTCTGGGCGGATTCGGCCACTGCATAGGAATGTGCGGCCCGCTTATTGCCGCTTATACAGTCAGCGGCTCTTCATCTGCAGTGAATCACTTCTCCGTTACAAACAGGTTTCTTCCGCATCTGTTTTACAACGCAGGCCGCATCACCACGTATATGTTTATTGGCGCCATGATGGGGCTTGCAGGTTCATTTATAAACGTAGCGGGCAGGATCTCAGGCTTTCAGAATACAATTATGATAATAGCCGGATTAATAATGATCTTCATGGGACTGAATATCTCCGGCATCACAGGCGGAATGGGGTGGCTGGAGAAGAATAACAATCTGATCCTGAAGGCAGGGAAGAATTTTTTGCAGGGCGAGTCTCTTTCTCGCTATTATCCGCTGGGGGCGCTCTTCGGCTTTCTCCCGTGCGGACTCTCTTATACGGTCTTTATGGCTGCTTCAGGCACCGGGAATTTTTTATCAGGCATGTTCACCATGTTCTTTTTCGGAATAGGGACGCTCCCTTCCCTGCTCCTTTTCGGATTTGCCGCTTCATCCATAAGCAGCAGGCTGAGGGGGATGTTATATAAGGCAACTGGGGTCATTGTAATAGTAATGGGATGTCTCTTCATCCTGAAGGGGATAAGGCTTTATGCTCAGGTGTGACCATTGTCTGCTTGAGTTTGCTGAAGAGAAGGCCGTCTTTGATACGGTCAAAGGGCTGGAGAAGGCATTCTGCTGTCACGGATGCAGAGGCGTTTACCGTCTTATCAATGAGGAAGAGCTTGGGGAGTTCTATGAAAAGAGAGGTTCCTCGTGGACACCGGGACCTCCGGATGAGAGCGGAATAGATATCCCGGCATTCGCCGAGACGATAAAAGAGAAGGGCGAAGAATCTGAAATAGATATCTTCTGCAACGGCATACGGTGCGCCTCATGTGTCTGGCTTATTGAGAGGCTGCTGCTTAAGACCGAAGGAGTAAAGTTCGCGAGGCTCAATTACGCGACCCACAAGGCAAAGATCAGGTGGGACTCATCCGTTGTCTCCCTTGAAAAACTTCTTAAGCGGATCAATTCAGTCGGCTATACGCCAAAACCGGTGACTCAGGGCGGGTCTGATGAATTCATAAAGGCGCGGAGAGACCTCCTCTTAAGATTCGGCACTGCCGCATTCTTCTCAATGCAGCTTATGATCTACACTACAGCCCTTTACGCGGGCTACTTTCAGGGCATCGGCTCAGGCACCAAGACACTATTTCAACTCCTCTCTCTTTTGCTGACAACACCGATACTATTTTATTCAGGCGCACCATTTCTCAGGGGCTCAATCACGGGGTTGAGAAACCTCAGTTTTAACATGGATCTTCTTATAGTCACAGGCGCGGGTTCAGCGTACCTCTACAGCATCTATCAGATTTTCATTGGCGGCGAGGTCTATTTTGATACCTCGGCAATGATAATAACCCTGATACTCCTTGGCAGATATATAGAGACAGGGGCAAAAGCAAGGGCATCAGAGGTTATTACACAGCTTCTGTCGCTAAGCCCTAAAGAGGCAAGGCTTGTAATAGAGAGTGCAGAAGACGGACAACAAACAGCAGAGGGAATATCAAATCTGCAATATGAGATGGCTCCTGTTTCTGATATTAAAGTTGGCAACCTTATCCTTATAAAACCGGGCGAGAGGATCCCGCTTGACGGAACAATCGCTGAAGGTTCATCAGAGATTGATGAATCGCCGCTTACAGGTGAGTCAAGGCCTGTCTCCAAGCATCGGGGAGATGAGGTATTCTCAGGAACGCAGAACCTTTACGGCAGTTTTGTTTTTGAAGTCAAAAGGACAGGAGAAGATACAGTCCTTTCGCATATTATAAAGACTGTTGAAGATGCTCAGGCAAGGCGCGCGCCTGTTCAGGCGCTTGCGGACAGGGTGGTCGGTTATTTTGTGCCATCAGTCCTTGCCATGAGTTTCATTACTGCTCTGTTCTGGCTCTTTTCAGGCAGGCCGCTCACAGAGGCGGTGATGAACTCTGTCTCGGTGCTTGTGATTGCATGCCCCTGTGCCTTGGGGCTTGCAACTCCCCTTGCGATACTGACAGGAACCACGCGCGGCGCATCAAGAGGGATATTCATAAAGGGCGGAGATGTCATAGAGAGGGCAAAAGACATAGATACGATAGTACTCGACAAGACGGGAACCATAACAGAGGGGAAGCCTGAGCTTGCGGCATTTAAAGGAATAGGGATTTCAGATAATGAAGCGTTGCGTCTCGCCTCCTCGCTTGAACTTCTTTCAGAGCATTCGATAGGAAAGGCGATTGTGACTGGCGGCGCAGGAATGCAGACATACATTGTTTCAGACTTTGCCGCATATCCCGGCAGAGGCGTAAAGGGAAATATAAATGGGAAGGCTGCGTTTATCGGAAACAGAACATTTATTGAGTCGGAAGGTGTTGATGATATGTTATCCGGCGAACTTACCTCATGGATTCATGCTGAAGAGGATTCAGGCCGGACAGCGGTTTATTTATCTTATGACGGAAATATTGCGGGAATATTCATCGTCTCTGATACAATTAGAAGAGAGGCACATGAGTCGGTCAAGGAGATTCGGGCTAAGGGGAAAGACGTGATAATGATAACGGGCGATAACAGAAAAGCTGCCCTCTCTGTCGCAAAAGAGGCGGGCATATCCGAAAACAATGTGACTGCCCAGAAATCCCCTTCAGAAAAAGCTGAGGAGATAATGCGGATGCAGGGGAAGGGAAGACGAGTAATGATGGTAGGCGATGGGATAAACGATGCGCCCGCGCTTGTGCAGGCTGATGTCGGCGTTGCAATGGGAAGGGCAACGGACATAGCCCTTGAGAGCGCTGATATTGTCCTGATGAGAAATGACCTGAGGATGATCCCTGAGACACTGAGGCTCTCTAAGACAACCTATAATGTTATCAGGCAGAACCTCTTCTGGGCATTAATTTATAACCTCGTTGCAGTGCCGCTGGCAATAATGGGGATGCTTCATCCGATTTTTGCGGCAATAGCAATGACGCTCAGTTCTTTAAGTGTGGTCGGGAATTCCATGAGGCTTAAAAGAGTCTGATATGTGGAGCGTTCTTCTCTTGATATTTTTTACATTATGCATAGGGCTTGCGGCATGGCTACTCTTTTTATGGTCAGTAAAGAGCGGACAGTACGATGATATAGAGGGGCCGAAATACAGGATGCTGGATGATGATAATGATAAGAAAAAATGATAAAATTTCCGAAGGAGATTAATTTATGACTCTTGAGATCGGCCTGCTTGCGCTTGAGACGATACTGCTTGTAGCTACGATCATACTGCTCATCTTCAGCATCAAAGAGGGGAGGCAGAGGGATAAACTTATTCTTGAGATAGGCAAAGCAACAAAGGTGCTTACTCGTCAGGAGTATTTCCTTACGGTCATTGACGCGATGATGGACGCTAAAGAGGAGCTTATCGGCTGTATCACAGGCAGAATGCCCGGCGGAGACGACAAGAAGATGACAAAAGATATTATTGATATAATCGAAAAAATGACAAAGAACGGCGTGCGCGTAAAATATCTCCTGCCGAAGTTTCCGGACAGGCTTCATATAGGGTATATGTATACAAAGGCAGGCGCCGAGGTTTTATACAGCAGATGCCTCATGGTGCATAACCTACGCTTTATAAGCGTTGACGACAGGTTCGTTGTACTCGGAATCCCTGAGATCATAGGGGAAACAGAGGCTACAAAAAAGGGTTACAGGATACCGTCTGAGGGGATAGCGATGCTGCTGAAGCAGTACTTTCAAAGCTGCGAACAGCAGATCACTTTTAAGGACTATCTCAAAGAGGTGCTAAGTCAGACAGGGGCAACGCTAAAACACCTCGCGCGCGAGATTCAGATAGATGAAGAGGAGTTGAAAAAGCTTGCCGGATAGAGCAGGCAGGCTAACTATGACAGCGACACTTCCTAATGTCTTTCCCCTCTTACCTCATCCTTATCAACCATTCCGTCTTTAAGAAGCACAAGCCTCTTTGCCTTTTCCATTATCATGCTGTCGTGTGTTGAGAAAACGAATGTCATGCCGCTCTTCTCGTTGAGATTCCGCATTATGTCAAGGAGTGTAGATGCTGTATGCGAGTCGAGATTAGCGGTCGGCTCATCTGCAAGGATTATGTCAGGCCTTGAAACCATTGCCCTTGCAATCGCAACGCGCTGCTGCTGACCGCCTGAAAGCTGATTAGGCAGTCTCTCTTCCATGCCGCTCAGCCCGACCTTGGAGAGTATGTCTGCGACCCGCTCTCTTCTCTCTTTATCGCTCACGTCCTGAAGGAGCATGATGTACTCGATGTTCTCCTTCACGGTAAGCACGGGAATAAGATTATAAGACTGGAATATAAACCCGATGTGGTCGCGCCTGAAGTCTGAAAGCTCACTCCCTTTTAATCCGCTTATAAGCCTGCCGGAAAGCATTACGTTTCCGCTTGTCGGAGTATCAAGGCCGCTCATGATATTCAGAAGAGTGGTCTTGCCTGAACCGGATGGCCCGGCAATAGCGGTGAACTCGCCTTTTCGTATAGAGAGGCTGAGCTTGTTCACAGCATGTACTGCGTCGCCGTTTGTTTCATACACTTTTGATACCTGTTGTATCTCAATTACATTTTCAGACATATCTTTCATTTCCTCTCGGCTTTACACCCTCCCCTCAAGGGAGGGGAACTAAATTGTTTTACATGCTCCTCTGCATCGCCCTTGCAGGCGTCATCTTTGCCGCGAAAAGTGCCGGATATATTGCGGCGACAAGTGAAAAAATAAATATGAGAAGAGGATAGGTCGTAAACTGGTTCATGGCAAGTTCAGGATAAAGCAGTTCATTTACCGTTACGCCAGCAAA